>JBOHAJ010000162.1:0-6466 GCA_050697715.1 Gaiellaceae bacterium | reverse complement strand
CCCTAACCCCGTGCTCTGCGCAGTGGCTACGGCAGCAGGTACTGGAGCGAGCGGCCCATTACGTCGTTCCGGGTCGCTGCGTCGGTGATTCCCTCGAAGCCGAACCCGAAGTAGAGGGTGTCGGCCGTGGCGACCACGGCGCCCTCGTCGAACCCGACCGAACCGGTCCGCTCCCAGTCATTCGGGTTGGCGGCGCTGCCCGTCGGAGGTCCGGGCACCGTCCAGCCGTCGAGGCCGGTCTCGAAGCTCGTCGACCCGTCCCCACCGGGGACGCTGATCAGATCGACGAACGCACCCAGCCCCTGGACGGCCCAGTCGCTCGCGTAGGAGATGGACACCTCGATCTGCCTGCCCGCATAGGGCGTGAGATCGATCCGCCACTCCTCCCAGCCTGCCGAGCGGCCGGACGAGGCGTTCCAGGCGCCGCTGGAGCCGCTGCCGGAGCAGTCGGCGCCCTGGTACTGCTCGAGCCACGGGTGCAGCACGTGCCAGCCCTCCGGGCAGCTGTCACCGGTGTCGCTCGAGGTGTGCCCGTTCAGGTCGGGCGCTGTGACCCACGTATCCGTGGCGAGGTCGTGGATCTCGACGAACACGAAGTCCCACGCCGCCTCGGTGTCGTAGGAGACGCGGAACGTCATCTCCCCGGCGGCCGGCGTGATCGGCCGGAAGAGCCGTTTGTACGTGATGTCCGCCCGGTTCGAGTACACGTACTGGCTCCCGTCGTAGGGCTCGAACGCACCGGCCCCCCCGCTCGCCCACACCGCCGGCGCGGTGCTCGAGAACTGCGGGTAGGCGTCCGGCTTCAGCAGGCTGCTGGTCGTGAGGAACGACGCGGTGTGGAACTGGTTCCCCGCACTGTCCGCGCCGTTGAACGACCAGCTCGCTCCCGTGTAGGGATCGCTGACCCCGTCGACCCCGAACGGCTCGCCCGTGTTCGGGTCGGTGCCGCCGTCGGAGTTGTAGATGAACGCTCCCAGGTAGTACTGGAGGAAGTCGTTCTTGTCCGAGATCAGTTGGCACCGGGCCAGAACGATGGGCGGGTTCGGTGCCGGCTGCGGAGTGACGCAGCGCTGGTTGGCCACTGGGTCGAAGAGCTGGTTCCCGGCCACGCCGTTCTCCGTCGCGCCCGCCAACTGGCCGGTGTAGAGGAGCTTGCCGCCGTCGTTCAGGTACGCGCGCATCTCAAGCGTCATGTCGTTGGCCAGCCGCGACGCGTTCCCGGCCGTCCAGCCGGGCTCCCGCGTGACGAAGTCGTTGCCCGTGTACCAGACCACCGCGTCGTAGTGTGAGAGCACCCCGAGGTGGTCCGGCGCCTGCCGTGCCCTCGCGTCCACGTCGTACACGTCGTAGCTCACCCCGTTCTCCGCGAGGGCGGCTTCGTAGGACGCGAGGAAGTTCGGGGTTGCGGGGCTCGTGCTCCCGTAGGGAACAAAGGTCGAGGCCCCGGTCCGGTCCTCGGCTGCGAGGATCAGGACGTCGGCGTCGGCGTCCTCGACGACCTGGAAGGTCGCATGGCTGCTCGCCTCGCCGCCGCCCGTGAACCAGTACTCCACGCTGTCGCCGACGGCGATGCCGCCGATCTCACCGCGCAGGTAGTGGTAGTAGACGTCGTAGGCGTTGTTCGCCGAACCGCTCGCCGTCGGGCGCCTCGCCCGTCGCCGCCGTCTGCGCGGCGCCTCCGCTGATGCGGTGGTTGAGCGTGACCGCTCCCAGCGAGCGCTTGGCCAGCACCTCGACGGGCTGTGCTGCGCCGCCGCCGTACGAGATGTCGACGTCGAGGTCGGAGGCCGGATTGTTCGACTTCCACGGATCGATGTCCGCGACGTCGAGGTAGAACTCCTTCGTGTCGATCCCCGCGTGCGACACCGGATCGTCGGGGTCGGGCGCCGAGCGGGCGACGCGGACAGCGAAGTCGAGGTTCTTCTGGAACTCCGCCTGGATCAGCGCTTCGTTGTCGGGGAAGACGAAGCCACAGCCGACGCACCCTTCGCTCAGCTCGGGCGTCCAGGCGAGCGCGCCCATCGTGCCGTGAGCGAAGTCCGTGTACTCGCCGTTCGTCGTGTAGAGGTCGGCCCCGACGCCGGGATTGAAGTCCACGACGGCCGGGTTGTCGTCTGTTCCCGTGAGGGCGACGTAGATCGGGTCGTCCGCACTCGGCGTCTGCACCTGCCACCCCTGCGTGTAGAGGAGCAGTTGCCCGAAGGAGTGGTAGCTGATGGAGAACTTGAACGGCACCCGCTCCATCAGCCCGACAAGCGCCTGAGTCTCGGGCTCCGAGCCGGGCGAGGGCCCTCGATACGTCTCGCTCGAGAACTGCGTGTTCGAGCCCTCGTCGTCGTAGTTCCAGTGCTCCGCGTAGTTCCGGTTCGGGTCGACACCGTCGTTGCTCGTGATGAGCTCGTCGCCGTCGTTGTCGCGGAGGTTCTTCCGCCACAGCCGCTCGGCGTCGAACGTGTACTGGTACCCGTCGGGGTTGTGGACGAGGACGAACCACAGCTCGGTGGTCTTGAGAAGGTTCTTGATCGACGTGTTGTTCGCCCGCCACTGGTCGATGTACCAGCGCAGCAGGCGCCGGTTCACCTCGGTCGAGATCCACTCCCGCGCGTGGTGGGTGGATACGTAGAGCACGGCGGGACGGCGCCCGTCGGCGATCCCACGGGCCCCTTGCGTGAGCTTCAGGGCGATGTACTCGCGCCCTGGTGGCTGGTCCCGAGGACCTCGAGCTTCACGAGCTGCGGGTTCTGTCGGGCGAGGGCGTACATCTCGTCCCGGATGCCGCCTGCTTCGTCGAACGAGCGGTAAACGCTGAAGCCGTTCGCCGCCTGAAACGCCGCACGCTGTGACTGGCTTCGACCTTGCTTGTCTTTGACGACGCGAAGATTGATGCCCTCGCGCGCGAGCTTCGCTCGTTCGCTCGGCGCCAGAACGAGCTGGAGTTGGACGCCGGCGAAGCCAGCCTGGGTCGCGGCGATGTCGTAGCCCTCACGCGCGAGCCGCTCCGCCGTCGGCGCGTCCACAGTTGTCGCATAGAGCTGCAGCCCGTGCTTGCTCTTGGCGAGCGCCGTTCCGCTGAACGTCAGCACACAGAGCAGGGCGCAGCTCAACAGCACCCAACGTCTCATGGTTCTCTCCCCTCTGAGGTTTCCCGGGATGAAGCGCGGGAAGCGTGCGAGATCCAGGGGAAATGTGCAAGCCGCCGCGCGACTAGGATGGGCCCGTGACCGTTCGCCTCGGCCAGCCGACCACGCGGAAGCCGCCCTTCAAGTTCTCCGCCTACACCCGCGTCGGCTTCTCCGACACGGACGCGCAGGGGATCGTCTACTACGGGCGCTACCTCCCGTACTTCGACCACGCACGGGTCGAGTACCTCCGCCACCTCGGCCTGCTCGAACACGAGGTCGGCGAGGAGGAGTTCGTGCTGCGAGCCTCGCATGTGATCTACGAGGCGCCGGCCCGCTTCGACGATCTCCTCGAGGTCTTCGTCCGAACGAAGCGAATCGGGCGGACGAGCGTGACGGCGGAGTTCTGCGCCTACCGCGTCGCGGACGACGTGCTCATGTGCTCGGCCGAGCAGACGCTCGTGCTCGTCGACCTCGCCGAGCGGCGCCCGACGGCAATTCCGGAGGGCTTCCGCCGGGCGGTCGCGGAGTTGGAGGGCGCGGATCTGGAGCTGGCGGTGCCGCTCGCGTGAGCGTTGCCGCAGACGCCTACCGCAGCGGCCTGGAAGCGGTCGACCGGATCGTCAACCGCGAGAAGGAGGCAGACGAGGTCCTGCGCAAGGTCGTCGGGGTGCTCCACGACCGCTTCCCGCACTACTCCTGGGTCGGGATCTACCTCCTCGAGGACGACCACCTCGTCCTCGGCCCCTGGAAGGGCCCTAAGGCGACCGAGCACGTGCGCATCCCCGTCGGCGAGGGGATCTGCGGCGCGGCCGCCGCGAGCGGCCGGACGGAGGTCGTGGACGACGTGAACGCCGACCCCCGCTACCTCGCCTGCTTCGTCTCCACGCGGAGCGAGATCGTCGTGCCGATCGTCTACGAGGGTCGCGTCGTGGGCGAGATCGACATCGACTCCGACGAGCCCGCCGCCTTCACGGAGGCCGACCGCGCGTTCCTCGAGCGCGTCGCCCTCCTGGTCTCGCACCACTGTCTCGTCGCCTGGGATACGGGCGGCGTCCCCTGGCGCGAGCTTTCCTAGCCGCGCGAGCTTGTTGTCCTACCGGCCGAGAGCCTCGAGCAGGGCCCGCTCGGCCTCCCCGACGGCGTCTCCCTCGGGCGGGACGGCGACGGCGTTTCGGCCGCTGAACTTCGCACGGTAGGCCGCGCGGTCCGCCAGCGCGATGAGCTCGTCGGGCGTCGTGCCGCGCCCACGATGGGCGGCGGTGCCCAGGGAGACCGTGACGGGAACGTCGGCGGCCCGGGTCTCCAGCTCGACGAGGGCGCGAACCCGCTCGGCGACGACCAGGGCGCCCTCCAGGTCGGTCTCCGGAAGGAGGACGCAGAACTCGTCCCCGCCGAAGCGGGCCGCGACGTCGTAGTCGCGGGTGGCGCGCCGGAGCGCATCGGCGACGGTACGGAGGGCGCGGTCGCCGGCGAGGTGCCCGTGGCGGGTGTTGATCTCGCGCAGGTGATCCACGTCGACCATGAGGATCGCCACCCAGCGGTCGAAGCGGGCGGCGCGGTTGAGCTCCTGCTCGAGAATCGCACGGAGGTGACGGAGGTTGTAGAGGCCGGTCTTCGGCTCGATGCGCGTCGCCTCGACGAGCGCCGGGATCGCGAGGGAGCGGTAGGCGAGAGCGAGTGGGAGGAGCGTGAGGACGACGAGCACCGGCGAGCGATCCCAGAGCGCCGCCCCGGCCGCGCCCAGCGAGAGAAGGCCCGCGTCCACGAGGACACAATCCGGGCGGACGGTGTCGCGTAGACGAACGCCCCGGGCCAGCCGGAGCATGAGCGCGAGCGCCCCGTACTGGAGCAGGAGGAATGCCGCGAGGGCGGCGGAGGCCCCAAGCGACCACGCAGGCAGGCTCTCCTTCCCCACCGCGTCGAAGACGGCCCGCGCAGCCATCGCCGGGCCGACGAAGTTGGCGACGTTGAAGAGAGCGATGTACCAGTCCGCGCGCGTGCGCACCCACTCCGGCACGAACGCGAGCCCGATCGCGAGCGCGGCGAGGCCGGGCGGAAGCACGAGTACCGCCGCGAACATCGGCGCGAGCGAGAGCTGGGACCCCTGGTGCCGCGCCCGCTCGGCGCCCAGCAGGTGCGAGAGGAGTACGAGCGGGAGAAGCGCACCGAAGGCAGTCCAGGGATCGTCGCCCACCTCGCTGTGCCACACGAGCACTGCCGTGCCGGCCGCCGCTGCGAGCACGAGCGCGAGCTCGAGCGCGGCGGCAGCAGGGCCCAAGCCGCGAGGAATTTGCCGCTGAGGGTGCCGCATGGGGGTTCGCTCGGATCCTGGGTCGGTAGCGGTGAGCCGGTATCCCCCAAACGGGTGAGCGATCACCATTTCGGGTGACTCGAATGGGGGTCGAATCCCTCGATCGAGGGAGGCTGGTGCCCTACGATCCGGCGAGCGCGTTCTCGACGCGGCGGGCCGCCTCTTCGGCGCTCCCGGACAGGAGCGGCTCCCCCAGGACGGCGGCGGCGGCCTCGTTCGCCTGGCGGACGAGCCCCTCTCGTTCGCGTGCGAGGCCCGCCCGCGCGACGAGGAGGGAGGCACGGGTGCGGGTGTCCCACGCCGCGATCTCGGGAAGTCCAGGCCCCGGTGGCTCTTCGCCGCGGGCCACGGCGAGACGGGTCGCGCGCTGCCCCAACGCTGAAGCTTCGCGTTCGGCGGACGCCGCCTCTTCCTCGAGCCCGTCGCGATCGGTTCGCGCCGCATCGAGGCGTCGGCCGGCGATCCCCAGCGCGTCGCGCGCACGCACGTCAAAGCGGCGCGCGGCGGCGAGTCGCGCACCTTCCCCCGCCGACTCGGCGTCGCGGAGCTCCTCGCCGGCGCGTGCGGCGGCCTCCTCGGCCTCGTCCGCCACGCGCTCGGCCTCCGCGACCGCTCGTTCGCGCACCGTCCGCACCTCCGGAAGACGTTCCAGGAACGCCTCGAGCTCGAGCGCGCGCAGGCGCACGTCCTCCGAGGCGGTGTAAAGCTCGTCGAGCTCCGTCAGCGCCGCGGCCGCCTGCTCGTCCGCGGCCGCCAGCCCGCGGACCACGGCGAGCCGCCGGTCCTCGCTCAAGACGGCGTGACGCGGTAAGCGTCGAAGACGGACTCGATGTTGCGCAGTGCGGTGAGCAGGCCCCGCAGCGCCTTGATGTCGCCCACCTCGGCCACGTACCAGTTCTTCGCCATCTGGTCGTCCACGTGGCCGCCGTACTCGACAATGTTCGTCCCGTGCTCGGCGAACGTCCGCGCGACGTCCTCGAGCAGGCGCGGGCGGTCCCAGGACACAACGGCGATCTGGACGCGGAAGCTCTGC
>JBOHAJ010000161.1:0-7134 GCA_050697715.1 Gaiellaceae bacterium | reverse complement strand
TCGGCAACCAGCCCGGCTCGGCGCTGGAAGGCGCGGACGGCGCGCACCGTACGCGGGCCGCGGACGCCGTCGATCGTCCCGCCGTAGAAGCCGCGGGCATGGAGCGTCACCTGGAGGGCAGCGACGCCTGGGCTGCCGTAGGCATGCGCGGCAGGCGGCGCGGAGGCGGCGACCGCAGCGATGAGCGCCAGAGCGGCGCACGCTCTGCGAACCATGGGCGTGCTCTCTTCGCGCCCGGCGCCCGCTTTCCTGGCACCTTCACGTGTCCCTTACAGCCATGACCGGGGTCAGACCCCGGCCACGGCCGAATCAGCCGGCGACCACGTCGGCGGCGCAGCCGAAGACGAGCGCGGCGGGCACCTCCTCGCGGGACACGCCGCGGAGCGACGGATGGTCGAGGTCGACTTCGATCCCGGGCCACGTCTCGAGCCCGAGCGAGGCCGCTCCGTCGTCCGCTCCGATGCGAAGGAGGTCCGCGGGCGGGATCACGTTGCGACGGAGCTGCTGGCGGCGGGCGATGCCCTCGAGCTCGCGCAGCTCCTCGAGGGGGTCGATGCGGACGTTCGCGTCCGAGCCGATGCAGAGGGGGATCCCGCGCGCGAGGATCGCCGCCAGCGGGGGGAACCCGTCGCCGAGATTCGCCTCGGTCGTCGGGCAGAAGCAGATACGCGCGCCTGCCTGGGCCAGAAGGTCGAGCTCGTGCTCGTCCGCATGCGTCGCGTGCACGACCGTCGTCCTCGGCCCGAGGCAGCCCGTCTCCGCCAAGAGCTCGATGGGCCGCAGGCCGTGCTCTGCCAGGCACTCCTCGATCTCGCGCGGTTGCTCGTCCGCGTGCACGTGCAGGACGAGCCCCTCGCGCTCCCGGTGGCGGCCGATCTCCTCGAGCCACCCGCGCGGGCAGGCGCGCACGGAGTGGGGGGCCAGCCCGACGCGGGCCCCGTCCTCCAGCAAGCGTTCCACCTGGCGCAGGTACTCGGCGACCGATCCCTGCCGGAAGCGGTCGATTCCCCCGCGCGCGTAGGCCGCGAGCAGGAGGACGAGCTCGACCCCGGCCTCGCGCGCCGCCTCCACCGCCGCGTGTGTCTCTTCGAACCCGACGTAGTGAAACTCGCCGACGGCCGTGTACCCCGCCCCGAGCATCTCCCGGTACACATCGACGTAGTCCCTTCGGATCATGTCCGGGGTCAGACCCCGGACATGGCCCAACATGACGTCGCGCCACGCCCAGAAGTCGCCGCCCTCGACTCGGCCGCGCAGGGCGCGCTGGAAGGCGTGGCTGTGTGCGTTGACGAAGCCGGGGAGCGGCAGCCGGGCGGGCATCGCGGCGAAGTTACCATTCCCTGTTGCGATGGCAACGCGCGCAGTGCCGGCTCGTCTCGCGCAGCTTCCGAACGCGCTCACGGTGCTGCGGCTTGCCCTCATCCCCGTCTTCGTCGTCCTCGTGCTGGCGGCCGACGGGGAGCGGAGCGTCGCGGCCGCGCTCGTCTTCGCGGGGGCGGGGGTCACCGACCAGGTGGACGGGTGGCTCGCCCGCCGCTGGCGCGTCGAGTCGGAGTTCGGCAAGCTCGTTGACCCGCTCGCCGACCGGCTCATGATCGATGCCGCAGTCCTCCTCCTCTGGCTGGAGGGACGGCTCCCGTGGCCGGCCCTCGTCGTGATCCTCGCCCGCGACGCAGTCCTCGTCCTCGGGACGCCGGCGGCGATGCGGCGCGGCTACGAGTTTTCGGTCAGCTTCCTCGGGAAGGCCGCCACCTGGGTGCTTTATGCAGCGCTCACCGCCTTGCTGATCACGAGCGAGGGTGCCGACTGGCCGCTCGCCCTCTTCTGGAGCGGCGTCGGGCTCGCCCTCGCCGCCGGCGTGCTCTATGTCGGCTCCGCCCTCAGGAGCGCCCGGAGGTGAAAGGCGTCGTCATGGCGGGCGGCGAGGGCACGCGCCTGCGGCCGCTCACGTCGAACCAGCCGAAGCCGATGGTGCCGATCGTCGGGAAGCCCTGCATGGAGCACATCGTCGAGCTCCTGAAGGAGCACGGCCTCGAGAACGTGATCGTGACTGTCGCCTTCATGCCCCAGGCGATCCGCGGGTACTTCGGGGACGGGGAGGCATTCGGCGTCGTGCTCCGCTATTCGGTCGAGGAGTCGCCGGCCGGCACCGCCGGCTCGGTGAAGCTCGCCGAGGAGGCGCTCGACGAGACGTTCCTCGTCATCTCGGGCGACGCCCTCTGCGACATCGACCTCTCCGAACTCGTCCGGTTCCACCGGGAGAAGGGAGGGGTCGCCACCCTCGGCCTGAAGAGCGTCGCCAACCCGCTCGAGTTCGGGATCGTGGTCACGGACGCCGAGGGCCGGATCGAGCGCTTCCTGGAGAAGCCCTCCTGGGGCCAGGTCTTCACGGACACGATCAACACCGGTATCTACGTTCTCGAGCCGGAGGTGCTGCGGCACGTGCCCACCGACCGCCCGTTCGACTTCTCCAAGGAGCTCTTTCCGCTGCTCCTGGAGATGGGGAAGCCGCTCTACGGCTACGTCGCGGAGGGTTACTGGCAGGACATCGGCAACCTCGACCAGTACCGGCAGGCGAACTTCGACGCGCTGGACGGCCGCGTGAAGCTGAACATCTCCGGGATCCGCCTGCGCGGCAACGTCTGGGTGGGGGAGGGAGTGGACCTCGACGACCTCGAGTCCGTCGAGGGGCCCGCGTTCGTCGGGAACTACTGCCGGATCGCCCCGCGCGCCACCGTCGGCCCCTACTCGGTTCTGATGCAGAGCGTGACCCTTCGCGACCACGCCCGCACGTCCCGCTCGGTCGTGGACGCCTCCACGTACATCGGGCGCAGCGCGATGATCGAGGGCGCGATCGTCGGCAAGTCCTGCGACATCCGCCCGCACGCGCGCCTGCACCAGGGCGTGTCCGTCGGGGACAACGTCACGATCGGCCCGCAGAGCGTCGTCATGCCGGGCATCCGGATCTACCCCTTCAAGGAAGTGGAGTCCGGCGCGACCGTGGACCGCAACCTCATCTGGGAGTCGCGCGTCTCCTCGCATCTCTTCGGCGCCGACGGCATCACCGGGCTCATCAATGTCGACCTCACCCCCGAGACCGCCCTCCGCATCGGCATCGCCCTCGGGACGGCACTCAAGCGCGGCGGCCGCGTCGCCACGACCCGCGCGCCCTCGGACTCGTGCAGGCTCATCCGACGCGCGCTCCTCGCCGGCGTCAACTCCACGGGCGTGCACGCCGCCGACCTCAGGGTCCTGCCCGCGGCGGTCAACCGCCACCTGCTGAAGAACGAGGGCTACGACGCCGGCATCCACGTGCAGCCGGGCGCAGCCGACCCCGAGATCGTGGAGGTAAAGATCTTCGAGCCGCCGGGCATCCAGGCCTCGCCGGCGTTCGTCAAGGAGATCGAGAAGCATTTCACCCGCCAGGAGTTCCGGCGGGCCGCCTGGGACGAGGTGGGGGAGATCACGTTCCCGGCGCGGGCGCCGGAGACGTATGTCCAGGACCTCCTGGCCACGCTTGACGTCGCGGCGATCCGCGCGCGCGGCTACCGGATCGTCGTGGACTACTCCTACTCGGCCGCGTCGCTCATCCTCCCGCTCGTGCTGGGACCGCTCGGGGTGGAGGCCGTTGCCGCGCACGCCTACCTCGGCGAGCGGCATGCGGCTGCGACCGCGACGCTCTCCGAGGCGCTCGGGCAGACGAAGCGGTTGGTGCGTGCCGTCGGCGCGGACTTCGGGCTCGTCCTCGACCCCGCCGCCGAGCGGATCTACCTCGTGGACGACCAGGCCCGCGAGGTCGCCGTCGAGCAGGAGCTCCTCCTCTTCCTGCGCCTGCTCGCCTCCGACGGCAGGGCCGGGAAGCTCGCGTTCCCGACGACGGTGACGAGGCTCGTGGACGAGCTCGTGGAGGGGACGGAGCTCGAGGTCGAGCGGACACCGTCCTCGCTCGCCGCGCTCACCCGCGCGGCCGCAGCCAACGACGTTCTGTTCGCCGGCTCGGTGGGAGGAGGCTTCGTCTTCCCCGACTTCCTGCCCGCCTACGACGCCATGGCCAGCCTCTGCAAGCTGCTCGAGCTGCTCGCGCCGGTGCGCCGGCCGCTCTCCGAGATCGTAGCCGAGCTGCCGGAGTCGACCGTCGTCCATCGCCAGGTGCGCTGCCCCTGGGCGAGGAAGGGCGCGGTGATGCGCATCCTCACCGAGCGCGTGAAGGGCAAGGACGTGGACGTGAGCGACGGGATCAAGGTCTTCGAGGAGCGCGGCTGGGCGCAGGTGCTGCCCGACCCGGACGAGCCGCTCGTTCACGTCTACGCCGAAGGGCGAACGCCGGAGGAGGGCGCCGAGCTCGAGGCGGAATACCTCGGCCTCGTGGAGGAGGCCGTCGCCGGGGAGGAGGAGGGTTAGGGTAGTCAAACCCTCAAGTCGAGGTTGAAGGATGGTCGGGGCGATGATTTACTGTGTCTCTCCCGTCCCCAACACTGGAGCTCTGCGTGGAAGCCCTTCCTGACCTGGAAACCCTCACCGACGAGGAGCTGCGCGACGAGATTCGCCGGCTCATGGAGGAGGAGCGCGAAGTCTCGTACCGGCGCCGGATCCTCCACGGCAAGATCGACATTCTCCGCGCCGAGCTGCAGGCCCGCCTGCAGAAACAGGTCGGTGGGGGCGAGAGCCCGCTCAGGGAGGTGGACGTCGACCGGCTCGCGGAGATCCTCGCCTCCAAGGCGCCGCCGCCGACCGAAGAGGAGCTCCGCGGCGAGGAGCGGTGACCTACATTCACTGTCCCGAGTGCGGTTTCCAGAACCCCGAGGCCGCGAACTACTGCTCGAAGTGCGGTGCGCTGCTCATTCACGACGAGCCGGGCACGCACACGACGATGACCTTCACGCCTGAGACGGCGGAGGAGGACGATGCCCTCTCCCTCGCCGATCTGCGCATCGAGGGCCCGGCGCTCGTCGTCCGCTCCGGCGGCGGCCGGGCGGGGGAGACGTTCGCCCTCGAGGGCGAACGGTTCTCCCTGGGTCGCGCGCCCGAGTGCGACGTGTTCCTGGACGACGTCACCGTCTCCCGCAAGCACGCCGTCGTCACTCGTGGGCAGAACGGGTTCACCATCGACGACGAGGGTTCCCTGAACGGCACCTACGTCAACCGCCGCCGCGTCGAGACGGCGACGCTGGAAGACGGGGACGAGGTGCAGATCGGCAAGTATAAGCTCACCTTCCTGGAGCGCTGACGTGGCCACGGCGCCGGCGCGAATCGAGCAACGCGATCGACCCCTCACGATCGGGGCCGTGTGCCGGCGCCTCAAGGAGGAGTTCCCCGACGTCTCCATCTCCAAGATCCGCTACCTGGAGGATCAGGGTCTGCTCGCCCCCCGGCGTACGCAGGGTGGGTACCGCCTCTTCACGGAGGAGGACGTCGAGCGCCTGGAGACGATCCTCCGTCTCCAGCGGGACGAGTTCCTCCCGCTCCGCGTGATCAGGCAGGAGCTCGCGGCGGGCGCCGCCCACAGGCGGGAGGGACGGCAGGGCCGAAGCGGTCTTCGCGTCCCCGAGGACGAGATCGATCTCGAGGAGCTCTGCGCCCGTTCCGGCGCGGACGCCGCCTTCGTCCGCGACCTGGAGAACTACGGACTCCTCGAGCCGCGGGTCGAGAACGGTACGCGGTTCTACCCCGAGCGCGACGTGGAGGTCGCCGCCGCCTGTCTACGCCTGGCCCAGTACGGCGTCGGCCCCCGCAACCTGACGACCTTTCGCCGCGGTGCGGACAACGAGGCCGACCTGCTCGAGCGGATCGTCGCCCACGGCCTCCGCTCCGGGAACCCGGAGAAGCGGCACGAGGCGATCGAGGACCTGGAGATGCTGGCGGCGCTCTCGCAGGAGCTCCAGCGCCTGCTTTTCTGGCGCGCGCTCCGCTCGCTCGTCCCCCGGTAGAGTCCCCCCGCGTGACAGACCTGGCCGCCAAGATCCGGGACATCCCGGACTTCCCGAAGCGCGGCATCGTCTTCAAGGACATCATGCCGCTCCTCGCCGACCCCGAGGCGCTGCACGAGACGGTCGAGCGCCTCGCCGAGTTTGCTGAGCCGCGGCAGCCGGACCTCGTCCTGGGCGCGGAGGCGCGAGGCTTCATTCTGGGCGCCGCGCTCGCCTACCGGCTGCGCTGCGGCTTCGTGGCCGCGCGCAAGCCGGGGAAGCTTCCGTGGAGGACGGTCAGCGCCAAGTACGCGCTCGAGTACGGCTTCGACGTGCTCGAGCTGCACGCGGACGCGATTCGCCCAGGAGCCCGCGTGCTGGTGCACGATGACCTGCTCGCTACGGGAGGGACGGCGCGGGCCAAGGTGGACCTCGTCGAGCAGTTGGGCGGGGAGGTCGTCGGGCTGGCGTTCGTGATCGAGCTCGAGTTCCTGCACGGCCGCGAGAAGCTCTCGGGCTACGACGTCTTCTCTCTGATCCAGTACTGAGCCATCGGCGGGCTCTTGTCTCGCGTCCGGCGCGCCGATACATACTGTGCGTACATGTACGACGGGCTCACCGGGCGCTACACGTTCTCCTGCCCGGCCAAGGGCGAGGTCCGCGTGCCGCTGTCCGGGTTCCGGCTCTTGGAGCGGCTCCCGGGCGCTGCGCACCCGGCCGTGTACAAGATCACGTTCGCCTGCGCGTGCGGCAGCGACCACGAAGGGCTCGTCACGCACGACGACCTCGACTGGGCGCCGCTGGCGGGCGCGGACACGGCGTTCCTCAACCTCATGACGAGCCGCCTGGAGCCCGTAAGCGACGACTTCCTCGGCGAGGCCGCCCGTCGCATCCAGTCCGGCGCCTGGCCCTGGAGCTTCTTCTGCTACCCGGAGGAGCGCCCGCGCCCCGTGTTCCCCTCGGCGTTCCGCCTCCTCAGCCCCGGCGGGGAGGAGGTCGGCGTGGCCGTCGAGTGTCCCGCGTGCGCGGGGACGTCGGTGAATCTCGTCAGCCGTCCCCACGTGGACGTGCCCTTCTACAACGACCGCCAGGTGGGCGTCGTCGAGCACGTCTTCCCGCACGACCGCGAGCGGGCTCTCGCCGCGTTTCGGGAGGAGCTCTTCTCGAGCGCCTTCGACGCCTCGGTGCGGCGGCTCGCGGCGTAGCGCGGCGTAACCGCATCCTGGTT
>JBOHAJ010000160.1:0-7151 GCA_050697715.1 Gaiellaceae bacterium | reverse complement strand
GCCCCGCGCGGGACGGGCTGGACGGCGAGCGGCGCGCCGCCGCTCATAGTTCAACCTTTGGAGTGACGCTCACATCCCCTCCTCGGCGACGATGAGCTCCTCCTCCGTCGTCTCCGGCTCGGCCGTGTCTGCACCGCCCGCCCGCAGCCGCTCGCGCACCTCGGTCACGAGCTCGAAGAAGCGCGGCTGCTCGCGCGTCTCCATGGTCCGCGGCTGGGGCAGGTCGATCTCGACGATGCCGGCGATCCGCCCCGGACGCGGCGACATCACCACCACGCGAGTCGAGAGAAATACGGCCTCGGAGATCGAGTGCGTGACGAAGAGGATCGTGCTTGCCGCCTGCTCCCAGATGCGGAGGAGCTCGAGGTTGAGGCGCTCGCGCGTCATCTCGTCGAGCGCGCCGAACGGCTCGTCCATGAGCAGGAGCGCCGGGTCGAACGAGAGCGCGCGGGCAATGGAGACACGCTGCTGCATGCCGCCGGAAAGCTGCCAGGGATGGTGTCCCTCGAAGCCTGTGAGCTCGACGAGCTGGACCATCTCGCGCACGCGCTCGGCCCGCTTCGCCCGGTTCCAACCGAGCATCTCGAGCGGGAGCGCGATGTTCTTCGCCACCGTGCGCCAGTCGTAGAGGACGGCGTCCTGGAACACGATCCCGTAATCGCGGTCGAGCCGCGCCCGGTGCGCGGACTTGCCGTTGACGACCACCTCGCCCCGCGACGGCTGCACCAGATCGCCGACGATCCGCAGGAGCGTGGACTTGCCGCAGCCGGACGGACCGATCAGCGACGTGAACTCGCCCGCCCGCACGTCGAGGTCGATACCCTCGAGCGCGACGACGCCGCCGCGCCCGAACTCCTTCGAGACCCCTCTCAGCGAGACGACGGTGCGGTCCTGGCTCACGCGACGTGCTCCGGGGCGCGGCGAACGACGAGACGCTCGGCGCCGACGACTGCCAGGAAGAAGATGATGCCGAGCAGGGCCGCGACGATGTTCGTCGCCCACAGCCTGTTCGGCGCGCTGGCGTAATACTGGTTGTAGTTGAGGATGGCGCCCCCGAGGCCGTCCTGGATCGAGGCCGGCAGCTCGCCGATGATCGCCCCGACGATGCTCGCGGTGGCGGAGATCTTGAAGGCCGCGAACAGGTAGGGCATCGCAGCCGGCACGCGCAGCTTCCAGAGGACGGCCCACCGGCCCGCCGCATAGGACTCCATCAGCTCGAGCGCCCGCGGATCGGCGGACTGGAGGCCCCGCAGGGCGTTGATCGTGACGGGAAAGAACGTCAGGTAGGCGGCAATCACGGAGACGGCGAACCACGCCGGCAGCCCGCGGCCGCCCAGCCAGACGACCACCATCGGCGCGATGGCCAGAATCGGAACCGTCTGCGAGGCGACCACGTACGGCAGGAGCCCGCGCTGGAGCAGGCGCGAGTGGACGAGGACGACGGCGAGCAGAAAACCCGCGGAAGCGCCGAGGGCGAAACCGACGGCCGCCTCCTGCGCCGTGAAGAGGGCGAACTTCCCCAGGATGACGATGAGCAGCTCGCCCCCTCTCTGGGGCGCCTCGAAGAGCTCCGCGACGATCGCGTGCAGGTGCGGCATCGTCCGGTCGTTCACGTCGAACGGCCACCCCCAGGCCGTCGCCTCCCAGAGGGCCTTGTAGCCCTCCCAGAGCCCCCAGAGGCCGCCGAGCACGGCGAGGAAGACGAAGGCCCTGCGGAGCATCGCTATCGAATACCACATTCCTCGCCAAGCGTCGCGAGCGACGCGCAGAGGACCTCCTGGTGCGCGCGCGGGAGCCCCCGCGCCTCCTCCGCTTCCGGCAGCGCGGCAAGGAAGTCCGAGGAATCAACCTGCTATGGGCACAAAAGTCCCCGCGCGGTAGACCTGGCCGGGGAGCTCCCGCCCGAGCACGCTCTCGAGCCACTCAGAGACGCCGATGAGGGCGTCCAGGTCCACCCCGGTCTCGACTCCCTCCCCGTGCAGGAGGTAGACGAGATCCTCCGTCGCGACGTTTCCGGTGGCCCGCGGTGCGAAGGGGCAGCCGCCGAGCCCGCCGACCGAGGCCTCGAAGACGGTCGCACCCGCCTCCAGCGCCGCGTACGCGTTGGCGAAGCCCGTGTTGCGCGTGTTGTGAAGATGAACTCCCACTCGCGGAAGGCGTTTCGCGCCTTCCGCGACGAGGTGGCTGACCTGACGCGGCACTGCAACTCCGATCGTGTCCGCAAAGACGATCTCCTGGGCTCCGGCCGCGACAGATCTCTCGGCGATCTCGAGGACGCGTGCGGGGTCGACGGCCCTCTCGAAAGGGCAGCCGAAGGCGACGCTGACGGAGACGCTGACCGGCCGGTCGCTCTCGATCCGGCCCAGCGCGGCGAGCGCCTCCTCAGGGGTCGCGTTCGCATTCCGCCGTCCGAACTCGTCCGTCGCGGCAAGGTTGAAATGCAGCGAGTCCAGACCCGTGGCGGCGAAGCGCTCGGCGCCCTGCTCGTTGAGGACGAGACCCGCGTAGACGACGCCGTCGCGGCGCTCGATCCCCGCGACGACCTCCTCCGCCCCGGCCATCTGCGGCACCCGCCCGGGGTGGACGAAGCTCACCGCTTCCACCGCGGGCAGGCCCGTTGCTGCGAGCCGGTTGACGAGCTCGGCGCGCACCGCCGGCTCGAGCACCACCTGCTCGTTCTGGAGGCCGTCGCGCGGCCCGACGTCGCATAGGGTGACCGCCAAGGCACCGTCAGCGTAACTTGGACCTCGCATCCTTCGTCCTCGCACAGCTCCCGCCCGCGCCGGCACGCGTGCTCGAGGTCGGCTGCGGGAAGGGCAGCCTCGCCCGCGCGCTCGCCGGCGCCGGCCACGACGTCACGGCGATCGATCCTGAAGCCCCGGAGGGGCCGATCTTCCGCAGGGTCGCGCTCGAGGACTTCGCCGAGCCCGGGCCGTTCGACGCCGTCGTGGCCAGCCGCTCGCTCCATCACCTTCCCGACCTCGCCGAGGCCATCGACAGGATCGCGACGCTTCTTCGCACGAGCGGCGTCCTCGTCCTGAGCGACTTCGCCAAGGAGCGCCTCGAAGGCCCCACCGCCGAGTGGTACTACCGGCAGCGCCTCGCGCTCGCGGCCGCCGGAGGAAAGGAAGCCCCGCGCTCCTTCGACGCGTGCTTGACCGAGGAGCACGCGGAGATCCACGGGTTCGAGGACATGCGACGAGAGGTCGACCGCCGCTGTTCCGAGCGCTTCTTTGCCTGGGTGCCGTACCTCCACGAGGAGCTCAAGGGCGCCGTCTCGGAGGAGCTCGAGCGTTCGCTCATCGACGCAGGAGCGATTCAGGCGACGGGTTTTCTCTACGTCGGCGAAACTGCCGCCGCGTGAGCGTCGTTCGCCTTCGCTCGCTCCGTGTCATTCCAGACGCGTCAGCGTTCCCACGGACCCCCTTCTTTGACCCCGTGGAGGAACCTCCCGGTTCCCCCGCACCCCCTCCACACGCTCACCGGCCAAAGATCGGCCCGTGAGCGCCCCCGTCTTCTCCGCCCGGCACGTGTACGCCGCGCTCGACCCGGCCGAGGCCGTCGAGGCGGTTCGAGAGGCCTTCCTCGAGCTTGCCCGCGGCGCGTGGCTCATGCCCTCGAAGGTCTACGTCGACGCGCCCCCGGACGGCGATTTCCGCGCGATGCCGGCCTCCGGCGGCGGTTACGCCGTGCTCAAGTGGGTGACCTCCTTTCCGCGTAACCCCGCCCGCGGGCTCCCGACGGTGGGAGGCGTCGTGCTCCTCTCCGATGCCGGAGACGGACGGCTGCTGGCGCAGCTCGACGCCGGCGCGGTCACGGCCCTGCGCACGGGAGCGGCGGCCGTACTCGCGGCCGAGACGCTCGCCCGCCCCACGATCGCGCC
Source organism: Gaiellaceae bacterium (assembly GCA_050697715.1). Classification (GTDB taxonomy): domain Bacteria; phylum Actinomycetota; class Thermoleophilia; order Gaiellales; family Gaiellaceae; genus DASQWP01. The sequence continues at coordinate 3,268 of JBOHAJ010000160.1, read as the reverse complement.
CGCGACCGTCGTCGGCTGTGGCGTCAACGGGCGGGCGGTCGCGCGAACGTTCCTCGCGCGGGGACGGGAAGTGCTCCTCTTTGACGCCCGGCGCGAGCAGGCCGATCGCGTGGCCGAGGAGCTCGGCGCGCAGGCATCGGTCGCCTCGGATCTCGCGGAGGCGCTCGCCGCCGACGTCGTCGCGACCGTCACGCCGGGCCGCGAGATCCTCTTCGAGCCTGGGAGCCTCCACGCCGGGCAGCACGTCAGCCTCATGGGAGCCGACGGGCCTGGCAAGGCGGAGATCGCCGTGGACGAGCTCCTCCGCGTGCGCATCGTCTGCGACGAGTGGGAGCAGGCGAGCCACAACGGCGATCTCGCCCGCGCGGTGGAGGAAGGGCGCCTCGTCCGGGAGGACGTGGCCGAGCTCGGCCGCGTGCTCGCGGGCGAAGAGCCCGGGCGGACCGCCGAGGACGAGATCACGGTCTTCGACTCCACCGGTCTCGCCGTGCAGGACCTCGCGATCACGCGGGCGGTCTACGAGCGCTACCGCGAGGACCCCGAGGCCCCTAACTTCGAGGGCGTGGTCGAGGTCGAAGTCGGTTAGCCTGAGCGAGCCGGACATCGGCTGGATGACGCGCGCCAAGGATCCGGACGCGGACGCGCCTACGCGGAACGTGTCTGCACGGGTCGGAGCCCTAGCCAGTCTCCACGGGCAGCCCGCGCGCGCACCAGTCACTCCAGGAGCCGGGGTAGAGCTTCACGTCGTCGCGTCCGGCAAGGGTCAACGCCAGGGCGTCCACGCATGCGGTGATCCCCGAGCCGCAGTAGACGACCACCTCCTCGTCGTGCAGGAGATCCTCGGCGACCCCGGCGCCGAACTGGTCGTAGGGCAGGTTCACGGCGCCCGGTATGTGACCGGCAACCGGGTCGATGGGCTCCACCTCGCCCCGATAGCGCTCCGGGAGGCGGGCATCGATGATCGTCAACGAGCTGTCGCCTAATCGAGCCGCGATCTCGTCCGCAGCGATCGTGTCGTCGTTGCGGAGCATTGGTCCGAACTCTCGAGCCTCGACGGCCTCGTCACCGGACGAAAGGGGGCCCTTCCAGGCGCCGATGCCGCCCCCCAGCACGGCCACGTCCTCGTGCCCGAAGTGGCGAAGAAGCCACCAGAGGCGGGCCGCCCCGCCCGTCATCCCCTGGTCGTACACGACGACGAAGACATCAGGCCCGATCCCGGCCGCGCCGGCGGCGCGGGCGAAGTGCTCGGCCGCGGGGAGCGGATGCCGGCCGCCGGGCTGCGCAGGCGGCGCCGAGAGCTCGCTCTCGACGTCGAGAAACGACGCTCCCGGGATGTGGCCGGCGAGGTAGAGCTGGCGCCCGCGCTCGGGCCGGCCGAGCTCCCACCGGCAGTCGATGAACTGGTAGCGCAACGCGCCTAAGAGCGTACGAGCTTGTAGACGGTGCCGCCGTGCGCGACGACGTAGAGCTCCCCGAACCTCCCCTCACCGAACGAGGAGATGTTGAGGTTCGTGTTGAGCACGAGCCGGCGATCGACAACGAGCCGCCCGTTGGCGAACTTCAGGCGCCAGATGGTGCCCGAGCAGTAGTCCCCGAAGAAGTACCAGCCCCTGAGGGCGGAGGAGAGAACCCCGCCGCGGTAGACGTGCCCGCCGGTCACAGAGCATCCGAGCGAGTGGCTGTAGACGTCGATCGGCCCGACGCGGGCGCCCGCGCCTCGAATACCGGTGTTCGCACAGCCGCTGGGAGCGGTTCCCTCCCTCACGTCCCAGAGGTAGTTCTCGGGAGTCCCCCCGAGCGTGGAGGCCGGGCGCGTGCTGATCTCCTCCCAGTTGTCCTGCCCGACGTCGGCGAGGTAGAGGCGTCCACCAGCGCGGTCGAAGTCGTAGCGCCATGTGTTGCGGAGGCCGTAGCCGTCGATTCGCCAGCCCGCCCTGAGATTTGCCGGGCCGATGCTGAGCAGCTTGCCCTTGCGAGTGGCGAGGTTCTGCGCGTTCTCTCCTGGATCGCACCCACCTCCGCCGTCGCCGACGCTGACGTACAGACGGCCGTTCGGTCCCCACGCGACGAGGCCGCCGTTGTGGTTTCCCGCCGAGGAGTGCTCGACGTCCAGGAGCAGCCGCCGCGAGCTCGCCGCGGCCCGCGTGAAGCTCGTGTTGGCCCGGAAGCGCGCCACCCGCACGTCGCCGCCGTTGTCCGTGAAGTTCACGTAGAAGTTGCGGGTCCGCGGATAGGCGGGCGGAAAGACGACGGACAACAGCCCCTGCTCCCCGCAGCAGGAGACGAGCCCGCGGATGTCGAGGAACAGCGTCCGCCGACCCGAGCGCAAGCGCCAGATCTGACCTTCCTGTTCGACGACGTAGAGCGTGCCACCCGGGTCACGGTTCGACGAGGCGACGTGGACAGGCGAGTCGAAGCCGCCGGCCACGCGCTGGAGGCGGACGGCGGAGGCCGTCGAGGGGAGAGCCAAAGCCAGCGCGAGCGCGGCGAGAACGACCCCCGGTACCCATGCTCCGCGACGCATGAAGGTCGCAGAGTAGACGATCACGCGGCCGCGGTCCCCGCCTTCTTGTCCCAATAGCGGCGGAGGCCGGCGTGCGACTGCCAGAAGGGCGCCGCCTGCCGGTAGGCCGCCGCCGTCGCCTCGTCGACCCCCTCGGCGCGGAGCTCCTCCTCGGCGGCGCGCTCGAACTCCTCCTCGCTCGCGCCGTCCCGCGCCCGCTCTGCCCACGTGCGCAGCCGCTCCCGCATGAGGGCCAGGTGCTCGGCAGGGTCGTCCACCACGCCGAAGTGCGGCAGGCAGAGGCGGGACGGCCGCCGCCGCTCGATCGCCGCGAGCGAGCGCTCCCAGGCCTCCAGGTCGATGTCGGGCGGCGGCGCCACCGGGGCCAGGTAACGGGACGGGAGGATGCGGGCACCCGCCGCGTCGCCCGAGTAGCAGACGCCGTCCGCGTCCACGTAGGCGACGTGGTGGCTCGCGTGGCCCGGCGTCGGGAAGGCCTCCAGTCCGAGCACGCGGTCGCCGACGACGCGGACGTTCTCGGCCGGCACAGGCGCGAGCTCGCCCCAGAGGTGGTCGAACTCGTCGCCGTAGAGGCGGCGCGCGCTCCGTTCCAGGCGGCTCGGATCCACGACGTGCGGCGCGCCGACCTCGCTGACATGGACGAGGAGAAGCGGGTTCTCGCGCACGAGCGTTCCTGCCGCGCCCGCGTGGTCGAGGTGGATGTGGGTGAGGACGAGGTGGCGCAGGTCGTGGACGGCCAGGCCG
>JBOHAJ010000159.1:0-3453 GCA_050697715.1 Gaiellaceae bacterium | reverse complement strand
GGTGATGGCCGTCGCGGGCTGGTTGCGCGTGCGTGGCGACCTACTTGTAGTTCCCACCGAGGTTGTTGACAGGCGAGAGCCTCCCTGCACGGTTTGGGGCTTGTCCGAGTCCCTAGCCGGAAGGAGGCTCTCATGGGCCATCGTAGGGCGAGGCTCACGCCCTTCGGGCGGTACCTGCTCGTCACGCGGATCCTGCAGAATGGCTGGTCTGTCTCAGCAGCCGCGGAGTCGCTCGGCGTGTCGCGGGCGACCGCCCACAAGTGGCTCCGACGCTTCCGTGAGGAAGGTCTGCAAGGCCTCGAAGGACGAGGCTCAGCCCCGCACCGACGTCCCCATGCCCTGTCCGAGCGTGAGGTCGAGCGGATCTGCCGAGCCCGGCGTCGCCTGAAGGTCGGACCGCACCGCCTCGGTCCCGAGCTCGGCCATCCGCGTTCCACGGTCTACGCGGTGCTACGTCGGCGCGGCCTGTCGCGGCTGTCGCACCTGGACCGTCCTACGGCCATCCCGGTCCGCTACGAGCGCGAGCGCCCCGGGGAGCTCCTGCACGTCGACGTGAAGAAACTGGGGCGGATCCGCCCCGGTGGGGGCTGGCGCAAGCTCGGGCGGAGCTCCGAGTCCAAGGCGGTCAAGGGCCGGGGTGCCGGCTATGACTACCTGCACGTGGCGATCGACGATCACTCCATCTACGCGTTCGTCGAGGTCCATCCCGACGAACGGGGAGCGACCTGCGCGAGCTTCGTGCTGCGAGCCGCCGCCCACCTGGCCGATCTCGGGGTGCGGGTCGAGCGGGTGATGACCGACCAGGCGATGAACTACGTGCTCTCGCCGGCGTTCGCCCAGGCGCTGACCGAGATCGGGGCCCGACACGTCGTGACACGCCCCTACCGTCCCCAGACCAACGGCAAGGCGGAGCGGTTCAACCGGACCATGCTCGACGAATGGGCGTACGCACGCCTCTACCGCTCCAACGGAGCGAGACTCGCGACCCTGCCGGCCTGGATCGACACCTACAATCGGCGCAGACCTCACACCGCGCTGGGTGGGCTCCCGCCGATCTCGCGAGTGCAGACAACGTAGGTGGGAACTACACCTAGCTCTCGTTCGCCTCGACCCAGGCCCGTCCCGCGTCGCAGAAGGGGCGGAAGTCGCACCACCGGCAGTGCGGACCGGGATCGGGATCGAACGCCTCCGCAGCGATCCCGCTCAACCACCCGCCGACGCGACGCCGGACCGCCTCCACGTCGTCGACCGGATGGGACACGGCGTCGCCGCTCGAGAGGTACAGGTACGTGAGTCGCAGCTCTTCGGGGGCCTTGTGCCATACGTCGATGCACGCGAGCGCGTAGAGGTCGAGCTGGACCCGGGCGAGGGCGTCGTCCTCGGGCGGCCGGCGGCCGGTCTTGTAGTCGACGACTTCCCATGGCCCGTCGGGAAGGCCGTAGATCGCGTCGATCCGGCCTTTGACCGTGAAGCCCTCGACCGGCAGCAGGAACGGCCGCTCGGCGTAGAGCGGAACCATGTCGCCGAAACGACTCCTGCGGAAGGCTTCGCGGAGGTCTTGGATCTTGCCGGGTGAGCCGGCGAGCTCCTCGACCGTCACGTCCGGTTCGTCCTCGACCTCCAGGAGCGTGGCCTGACCGCGCGAGGACATCTCGATCCACCGGTGGATCTCGGTCCCGATACGGGCGGCCGGCCCGGCGAAGCGTGGGAGTGGGCGTACCGTCGACCAGTAGAAGAGCTTGGGGCAGCGGGCGTAGTCGATCAGGGAGCCGACTGCGACGGCCCCGCGTCGCGCCGGCTCGCGCGCTTGTGGCTGCTCGCGCTCGACGAGATGCAACGCGAGCGTGCCCCGCGCGGCCGCGCCTTGCTCGTACCCCGGCCGCTCGTCCGCCTCGAGCGCCGCGGTGAACCGCTCCGGCACCGCGCCGGCCTCCCACGCCTCGGCTGCCACGCGCCGCCAGCCCTCGGGGAAGAGCTCGTCCCGGTCGTCGGGGGCGGAGGGACCGGGCCAGGGTCGCACGAACCGCTGGCGGAAGCCCTCGAGGGGGTTCACGTCGTCGCTCCCTTCGCCCTCGATCGAGTGATCGCCTCCGCCGGCGCGCGCCCACCGCATCAGCTCGGCGAAGAACTTGCCGAGCCCCTTCGCCTCGAGAGTCTCGCCGTACCAGAACGCCGAGGACGCGAACAGATGCCGCTTCGCGCGCGTGAGCGCGACGTAGCAGGTCCGTCGCTCCTCGTACTCCTCCTGATCGCGGAGCGCGTCGGTGAAGGCCTTCATGTTGTCGTCGAACACGGGCAGGAGATCGCGATCGCGACGCAGCTCGACGTCGAGCGAGCTTCCCTTCCGAAGCGGGTTCTGCTGTATCCGCGTGTCCGGGAACAGCCCTTTCGCGAGGCCGGGGACGAATACGGCGTCGAACTCGAGGCCCTTCGCGGCGTGCACGGTCATGACCTTGACCGAGTCCTCGTCGCTCGGTTGCACGGGGTTCCACTCGCGGTCGTCGTCGATCGAATCGACGTAGGCGAGGAACGCTCCCAGCGTGAGCTCGCCCGCGACGGGCTGGAACGCGTGGACCTGCTCGAGGAAGGCGGCGAGGTTGCGACGCTTCGACGCCGCCATCGCCGTGTCCGGAGCGGCATCGAGCTCGTCGAGCAGGCCGGTGCGACGGATGATCTCGGCGAGGAACTCACCGACGGGACGGCGCGCGGCGATCCGCAACCCCGCGAGCTCGTCGCGGAACTCCGCCAGCCGCGCCTGTCCCGCGTCGCTGAGGTCCTCGATCTCGTCGAGGTGCTCGAGCGCCTCGGCGATCAGGAACGGGTGATCCTCGAGGAGATCCTCGTCTTCGTCGAGCTCGAGCTCGCGGAGGGCGTCGAGGAGCTCGTACCCGCTGACCCGGGACCACGCCGCCACACTCGCGAGGTCTCGGAGGCCGACTCGATACCTCGGCCCGCTGAGGATCCTGGCGAGGGCGACGCCGTCCGCGGGGTTCTCGGCCGCGCGCGCGTACGCGAGCACCTCCACGATCTCGGGTAGGTGGATCAGGCCGGCGAGGTTGACGAACTCGGCCGGCACGCGCTTGGCCGCGAAGGCGAGCTGGAGCGGTTCGAACAGGCGGTGCGTCCGACAAAGCACCGCGCACCACTTCCACGGCGTGCCCGAGGCGTGCAGCGCGATCAGGCGATCGGCGACTCCCTCGGCCTCCGCCACCTCGTGCTCGTACTGCGTGACCTCGGCATGACCCTCGCCGTTGGCGGGCCACGGTCGCAAGAGCTTGTCCGGATCGGGACGCTGCGACGCGGGCAGCGGAGCGATGACCTGGTCGGCCGCCCCGAGGATCCGCGCGCCCGAGCGGAAGTTGGTGTAGAGCGGCAATCGTTCCGAGGGCGCTCCACCGGCCGTCGGGAACTCGTCGCGGAACGAGAGCAGGTTCTTGAGGCTCGCCCCGCGCC
>JBOHAJ010000158.1:0-13573 GCA_050697715.1 Gaiellaceae bacterium | reverse complement strand
GCGCGTCGCCGTTCATCAGGACGCCGATGTCGTGACAGGCCGCGTGCACCTCGGCCGGAAGCCCGAGCGGAACGTCGGCGATCACGGAAGCGTCCTCCGGATCGTCGAGCGGCACCTCGACGATCTGGAACTTGTTGTGGGGCTCGGAGCACTGGTGGCCCCAAACCGTGTCGCCCGCGGCGTAGACCGGGAAGATGCCGCTGTTCGCGACGTAGACGAGGACCCGGTCGTTCTCCGGGTCGGGCACGACGGTATGCGTGTGCGAGCCGCAGTCCGTCGCCACCGCAGCGACGAGATCGTCGGCGCTCGCCTTCCTCGGGTTGTCCACCTGGAAGATCTGAAGTCCTTCGAAACCCGCGCCGTCGGCGAACTCGTCGGTGCAGGTCTCTGCCGGAGTCGTGGCCGGCACCGGGAGGTCGATCGAGCGGAAGACGAGGTTGCGGTACACGCCGATGTCGCCCTGCTCGACGCCGCAGTCGACCTCGGACAGGACCTTCGGGCTGCCCTTCCGCGCGATGTTGATCGTCTGGAAGCCGCCGATCCAGGTGCCCTGGTAGGCGATCTTCCGCTTGAAGGCCATGTCGGTGAAGAACGCCTCCCCGAACGTCACGACCGGACGGTCGAAGTCCGTGTGGCCCCTTGGACGAAGGTTGTCCGAGTGCGGGTCGGAGTCGTGACCCGCGCCTGCCGGCAACGGAGAGACGAGGAGCGCCGCCCCCAGCGCGAGCCCGAGGGCGAGCGATCGGCTCAAACGTCTCATGAAGCCCCCTTTCCCGTTGGCACTGATGAGACCGCCCGACCCTGACGAATGGACGGGCCTGCGTCAAGATCCGACGCCGGAGCGCCCGAACGGTTAGAACAAGGCCATGCTTCGCCTCTACGACTATGCGGCCTCGGCCAACTGCTACAAGGCTCGCCTGCTGCTCGCCCAGCTCGGCCGGGAGTACGAGCGCGTGCCGCTCGACATCTTCTCCGGCGAGACGACCGGCGAGAAGCACCGCGCGCGAAACCCGGCCGGGCGCACGCCCGTGCTCGAGCTCGACTCCGGCGAGACGGTCGCCGAGTCGAACGCCGTCCTCCTCTACCTCGCCGAGGGGACAGGGCTCATGCCGGCGGAGCTCCTCGGCCGCGCCCACGTCTGGCAGTGGCTCTTCTTCGAGCAGAACTTCCTCGAGCCGAACGTGGGGACAGCGCGCTTCTGGCGACTGACGGGGCGGGACGCCGAGCGGCCCGAGCTCTTCGCGACGCGGGTCGAGGCGGGCACCGCGGCGCTGGAGGCGCTCGAGCGACACCTGCGGGAGCGGGAGTTCCTCGTGGGGGAGCGCTACACGGTCGCCGACCTCTCGCTCTACGCCTACACGCACGTGGCGCACGAGGCGGGCATCGACGTGGCGCCGTTCACGGGGATCGCGCGCTGGTTGGAGCGCGTCGCCGTCCAGCCGGGCTACATGAACGATCTCGAGCCCTATCCGCCGAACGCCATGGCCGGCGCCGGCGGGCCGTCGGTGCACGGCTGAGGCCGCTGGCGGCGGGCCTTCTCGAGCCCAAGCTCTTCTAGCCGCGCGGGAGAACGATTAGTTCCGCCTCCGTCGGCTCTACGCCTGCGCGGCGGCGGGGCGGCGGCCCCAGCTCACCAGCGGCCGGAGGAAGAACCAGAGCGCGAGCCCGAGGTAGGACACCCAGGCGCCGACCTCGAGGAGCGACGGGTTCCCGTTGTAGCCGAAGAGCGCGGTCAGGAACTCGCCGAACGTCGACCCCTCGCTCACGATCCCGTTCGTGTCCCAGACGTGCTCCACCGTGAGCGGCAGCAGGCTCGCCTCCTGGAACTCGTGCACGCCGTGCGCGAGGAGGCCGGCGGCGAAGACGATCAGGAGGATGCCCGTGACCGTGAAGAACTGGCGCAGGTTGAGGCGCCGCGAGCCCATGTAGAGGGCGATCCCGAGCGTGATCGAGATCGCGAGGCCGACGACCGCGCCGATGCTCGTCGAGAGCGGCGTAGAGCTCTCGCTGATGGCGAAGAGGAAGAGCGCCGTCTCCCAGCCCTCGCGGAGCACGGCGAAGAAGACGACCGACGCCAGCCCGACCGCGGAGCCTGCCGCGACAGCGCCCGCGAGCTTCGCCTCGAGCTCCTTCTTGATGTTGGCCGCCTGCCGGCGCATCCAGAAGATCATCCAGGTGAGGACCGCGACAGCCGAGAGCATGGCGGCGCCCTCGAAGATCTGCTCGGCCCGGCCCTCCAGCTCCCCGACGGTGAAGAAGAGCGCGGCGCCGCTCGCGATCGAGGCGGCGACGGCGGCGGCGGCGCCCGCCCAGATGACCCGAAAGGAATCGCGGTTCTCGGTCTTCGCCAGGTAGGCGAGGACGATGCCCACGATGAGCGAGGCTTCGAGCCCTTCTCTGGTCGTCAGGAGCGCAGCACCCACAGACGGATCTTCCCTTGTTCGGTTCCCTTGCCGACCGTTGTAAGGTATACCTGACAACGGCGCGGCGGAGCATATGGCCGCCCGCGGCACCCTGTCAAGGACGACCCGCCGCGCGCTGACGTACAGTCCAGCCGATGAAGCTCGGTGCCGCCCTCGCCGTCTGCGTAGCCCTGGCTCTGTCCGCGGACCCGGCCGCCGGGGCACCGCTCATCTGTCTCGATCCCGGACATTCGAGTCCGCCCAACCCCGGGACGGAGCCGATCGGCCCCGGCTCCACCGTGCGCAAGATCAAGGACGGGGGCGGCGCCCCGGGCGAGGTGCGCGTCGTCATGCTCATCGCCTGGAGGACGCGGACGCTTCTCGTCGACCGGGGCTACCGGGTGGCGCTGACGCGCAACGGGCCGCACTTCACGTACGACAACGGCGGCAACGTCGGCCGTGCCAAGTTCTGCAACCGGCGCGGGGCCGCGCTCATGCTCAGGATCCACGCCGACGGCTCCACCGAGCCCGCGGTGCACGGCGCCTCGACGCTCTACCCGCGCTGGCACCGTGGCTGGACGGACGACGTCTATGCGCGCAGCCTCCGCGCCGCCCGCATCGTCCACCGGCGCCTGATCCGCAGGACCGGCGCAGCCGACCGCGGACTCGTGGCGCGCGGCGACCTGACGGGCTTCAACTGGGCCAACGTGCCTGTGATCCTCGTGGAGACCGGCTTCATGACGAACCCGGCCGAGCGGGCGCGCCTGGAGTCCACGCGCTATCAGTGGAAGGTCGCCCGCGGGCTCGCCGCCGGGGCTGCCGCCTTCGCGCCGCTGCCCTAGACGAGGCTTCCTAGTGCCCCTTCAGGGGCGCTCAGACGACCGCCTCGCGCTCGACCAGCTCCTTCAACGTCGCGTGGTCGGCCTCGAGCTGCTTCTGTGCGTGCCGGGTGACCACGCCCGCCATGAGGCGGGCCGCTAACGACTTGTAGTCGGTCTCGATCACCGTCGTGAGGCGCGAGCGCCCGCTCGCCTCCTCGAGCCGCTGCTCGCTCGTCGCCTCGAACCCGCCGGCGCGGAGGCGAATGCGCAGGCGCTCGACGGGCTCGTACTCGTCCACCTCGGCTTCGAGCTCGATCCGGTGCCCGTGGTCCTCGAAGACGTCACGCCAGCGCGCCCCTGCCCCGGGCGGACCGCCGTTGAGCGGCTCGCTCTCCTTCAGGGCCCCCATCCAGCGCAGCCGCTGCGCCGAGTCCACGAGGTACGGGAAGACGGCAGCCGCAGGCGCGTCGATCTCGACCGTGTGCTCGTTGCGGTGCACCGAGTTAGGCGTCCCGCTGCGGTTGCTGCTGCTCCGCGCCTCGACGCATCTCCTCGGCTGCAGCGCGCGCTTCCTCGTGGATGCGCTGCCGCATGGCCTCGAACTCCTCGCCCGGGCCCCGGTCCGCGGCGGAGGGCGCCTCCTCCCCGGCCCCGGGCAGCGGGGGAGGCGCGGCCGCGGGCCTCGCCGGCTCCTCGGCGGCGATGGTCTCGGCGCCCATCCCGGCGGCCTCGAACTCGTCTTCCTCAGCCTGCGCGGCACGGGCTTCGCTCAGCTTGCGGCGAAGCTCTTCCGCGCGAGGATCGGGGCCCGCGGGGGGAGGCGGCGCCAACCTGCGCTGTCGCGCGAGTACGGCCCCCACGGCGGCTCCCGCAAGCGCGGCGAAGGCAACTGCGGCGTTTCGTCGCACGAGCGTCACTCTCTCACGACATGAGGAGCGCGGGCAACCCCGAGGGCGCCGCTATACTCGCGTGACTTCCTGCTCTGCCGGGCGCCGTTACTTCCCGGACGGCGCGCGCAAGGCGGGGCCGCTAGACCGAGGGAAGGAGGAGACGGGAAACGTGAACGCATACGAGATCATGCTCATGCTCGACCCCGAGCTGGCCGACGAGCGCCAGAACGAGATCGTCTCCCGCGCGCGGGAGCTCGTTGAGAAGCGCGGCGGCTCGTGGGAGGCGCACGAGGTCTGGGGGCGGCGGAAGCTCGCGTACGAGATCCAGAAGAAGGCGGAGGCGCACTACCACCTCCTCCACCTCGCCTGCGATCCCGAGACGCTCGAGGAGCTGACGCGCGTCCTCAAGATCACCGACGGCGTCATGCGTCACATGGCGGTGCGGCGCCCGGCCGCCGCGCGGCCCGCACGGGAGACCGTCCACGCGGACGGCTAGGATAGAACAAACGTTCGACTGAGGAGCTCTGATCGCATGGCCAACATCAATCGTGTCGTACTCGTCGGGAACCTGACCAAGGATCCGGAGCTCCGCCACACGCCGAGCGGCACGGCCGTCTGCAAGCTGCGCCTGGCCGTGAACACGCGCCAGAAGGACGCTGCCACCGGCGAGTGGGGGGACAAACCGAACTACTTCGACGTCACGGTCTGGGGCAACCAGGGAGAGAGCTGCGCGCAGTACCTCGCCAAGGGCCGCCCCGTGGGCGTGGACGGGCGTCTCGACTGGCGCGAGTGGGAAGCGCAGGACGGCACGAAGCGCCAAGCGGTCGAGATCATCGCCGACAGCGTCCAGTTCCTCGGCGGCCGCGGCGAGGGCGAGGGACAGGGCGCGTACCTGCCGCCCTCCGACGTCAGCGCCGACCAGACCGATTTCGTCCGGGCCGGCTCGCAGGCCGCCGACGACGACATCCCCTTCTAGGAAGGAGCCGAAGCACTTTCATGGCCCAGAAGACGACTCCGCGCAGGCGACCGCCGACCACCGGACCTTCCCGGCGGAAGAGCTGTTACTTCTGCAAGGAGAAGATCGAAGAGGTCGACTACAAGAACTACAACCAGCTCCGCCGCTACATCTCCGAGCGAGGAAAGATTCGCTCGCGACGGATCACGGGCGCCTGCCGGCGCCACCAGGAGCAGATCGCAGTGGCGGTCAAACGGGCGCGCGAGATGGCGCTGCTCCCGTACGTCGCCGGATAGTAGTGCCCCATCCAGCAATACACGCCTGCTTCTGGCCCGCGATCACGCGGCGCCAGAGTCCACCCTCCTCCTTGACAAGGCTGCCGGCCTTGCCTGCGGACAAGTGCGGCCTCTCGCTTGGTGCTCGCGACCCAGAAGCGGGGCAGCATCACTGGAAGGGGCACTAGCGCTATGGAGGTCATCCTCACGAAGGACGTCGACAAGGTCGGCCTGCGCGGCGAGGTCGTATCGGTTTCGCGCGGGTACATGCGCAACTTCCTTCAGCCGCGCGGGCTCGCGGAGGCGGCAACACCCGCTCGCGTCACCGAGGTGCAACGTCGCGAGACGGAGCGCGCCACGCACGAGGCGAGGAGCTTCGAGCAGGCGCAGGACATTGCCGAGACGCTGCGCAAGACCGTCCTGCGCTTCGAGGTGAACGCTGGCCCCCAGGGCACGCTCTTCGGCTCCGTCACGCCGACCGACATCGCCGACGAGCTGTGGCGCGCGCGCAAGATCCGCGTCGACCGGCGCAAGATCGATCTGCCCGACCCGATCAAGCGGGTGGGCCGCTACGAGGTGCCGATCGACGTCTTCACCGACGTCCGGGTCGAGGTGAAGACGCTCGTCGTGCCGATCGGCGGCGAGCTTCCCCCCGAGGAAGAGGAGCCGGAGGGCGAGGAGGCCGCGGAGGAGGGCGAGCAGCCGGCAGCAGAGTCCGAGCCGGAGCTCCTCGAAGCCGAAGCAGAGCCCACGTAAGCGCCGGACATGTCGGGCGGCCCACCGACCGGGCCCAGACCGAGCGAACTGGCTCCTACGAGCTGCTCAGGCGTCCCGGACTAGCTCTTTCGCGTGCCGTTGCCACCCCGCGTCTCCGGGATGCCCAGCTTCGGCGGAGGCGGAGGAGGGGGCGGTGGGGCTGAGGAGCTCTTCGGCATGATTACTCCTAGGATACCGCCAGCTCGATGCTCCATAGGAGAACTTCGCGAAGAACCGCGAAAGTCGCAGCTCGATACGCACGGAACAGCCGCTCGATCGTCGTCTGGTTCGAGTTGTGGTATCCCTCGAGCCAGTACGCCAGCCTCCTGTACGTCTCGCTGAGACCGCCTGGATCCGACACCTCTTGCTCGAAGAGCACGCTCCCACGGAGGGCGAAGATGAAACTCGCCTTCGGGGAAAAGGATGTAGACGCTCGCGAAAACCGAAACGACGAAGGCGAGAAGGCCGAGCACGGTCGGGACGCCCACACCGTCGTCTATTGCGCGAGCTCCGAGGAAGGAGGCGACGATCGATGAGGCAGCGAGCAGCGTCCCGGTTCGTTCGCGAAGCTCGATGAGCGCGCCTTCCTGTTGCCGGAGCGCGTTCAGGGACAGCTGATACGCGAGCGTCTGGAGCCCGCTCTCCTCGGGATCGGCGTCCATCAGACCGCCGCGAGGTCGGCGAACTTCGCGTAGCGCTTGAGGAAGGAGAGCTTGACCGTGTCGGTCGGGCCGTTCCTGTGCTTGGCCACGTGCACCTCGGCGAGGCCCTGCTGGTCCGACTCCTCGCCGTTGTAGTACTCGTCGCGGTAGATGAAGCAGACGATGTCGGCGTCCTGCTCGATGGAGTTGTGGACGATGACATCGTCGGCGACGAAGTTGTGGAGGCCGTCGACCGTGAGATCGAACACCTCCTCTTCGCCGGCGGGCTCGATCGAGGTCACCTCGTCCCAGTACACGTCGTTCAGGGTAAGAGCGTCGGACTCGACGGCGGCAGGCACCCGCGGTCGACGCTCACGGACCAGGCCGCGCCTGGAGCGGCCCGAGCCCCGGTACGGCGTCTCGATTCTCTCGCGCACCTGCCGACCGGATACGCACGCCGGGGCCAGCGCGGGGCCGACGAGCATTCGGCATGCCTCCTTCGGGATGCCGGCGTCGGCGACCCCGTTGCGATCGCCGACGCCGCCCACGAGGGTCACGAAGCGCCGGACGTCCTCCTCGCCGACCACGTCGACCCGGTGACCGTCGCGTCCCTTCCCGGGCCTGGGAACGCGGCACCGCTCGGCCGTGATGCCAAGCCGCAGGAGAAGCGAGGCGACCCCTTTCGCGAGCTCCTCGCTCCTCGAATCGAAGCGAATGACCGGGGCCTCCCTGCCGCCGCCCGCGCGGATGCAACCGCCCGTCGCCCAGAGATGGTTCAGGAAGCGTGCGATTCCTGCGGCCGGCTGGGCGAAGACCGCGTCGGGCACCCTCTTCTCCCGGGCGCGCCCGTCGAGCGCCTCCAGATGCCCGAGCTCCGAGTCGCTCATCATCTGACTCGTGGGGCCCGAGAGCTGACGCGGGAGCGCTATCCGCAGCCCCGGGAAGAGGTCATCGAGCCGCCGCCAGCCGTAGAAGGCGAGGAACTTGTGATTCCCCGTCGCCCGGATGGTCCGGCCGAGCCGTGTCGTGAGGCGGTACACGGGCTTTCGGCCGGTGGAGAAGGCGCGGACGACTCGGCGTGACTCGAGCCGCCAGGTGTCGGTGTTCACGGCCAGGACGTCGAAGCCGGACATTCCGGCGAGGTCGCGGATCGGTCGGTAGATGCCCTGCTCGGGCAGGTACACGCGGGTGTCGCCCGTCAGGCAGCCCGACTCGCGGAGGTCGGAGAGGATCGGGCGCTTGTCGTGGCGCTGCTCGACTGCGCGCGAGAGCTGGGAGAGCGCGACGATCGGCACGCCGAGGTCGCGCGCGAGCACCTTCAGGGAGCGCGAGATCTGCGAGACCTCCTGGACCCGGTTCTCGACCGACTGGCCCGTCGTCATCAGCTGGATGTAGTCGACGATGAGGAGGCCGAGCTCGGGATGCTTCGACTTCAGGCGGCGTGCCTTCGAGCGGATCTCCATCATCGTGATCGACCCCGAGTCGTCCACGTAGATCGGCGCCTTGGCGAGCTTGTCGCACGCGGTCGTGAGGCGCGGCCAGTCGTCCGCGGAGAGCTTGCCCGTGCGCAGGCGCTGCGACTCCACCTTGGCCTCGCTGCACATGAGCCGCTGCGTGACCTCCGCCTTCGACATCTCGAGCGTGAAGAGCGCCACCGGAGTCCTCTGGCGCACCGCGAGATTCGCGGCGATGCAGAGCCCGAGCGCCGACTTCCCCATGCTCGGGCGGGCGGCGAGGATGATCAGGTTCCCCTCCTGGAACCCCGAGGTGATGCGGTCGAGGTCGCGAAAGCCGGAGGGCACGCCCGTGACGTCGGCGCCGGACTCGTACAGCGCGGTGATCCGCTCGAAGCTCTCCTTGAGCAGCTGCTCGATGTGGGAGAACTCGCCCTGCGCGCGCTGCTGCGACAGATCGAAGAGGACCTGCTCGGCTTTGTCGAGCAGGTCCGTCGTCTCGCCGGGGCGCTCCCACCCCAGCCTGGCGATCTCGCCGCCGGCGCGGATGAGGCCGCGCAGGACGGCCGTCTCGCGCACGATCTGCGCGTAGTGTCCCGCGTTCGCACTCGCCGGGACGAGCGCCGCGAGCTCGTGGACGCGAACCTTGCCGCCAACGTCTTCGAGCTCGCCCCGCTCGTCGAGCTCGTCTGTCAGCGTGATCGCGTCAACCGGCTCGCCCTTCGCGTAGAGGGCGAGGGCGGCGCGGTACATCTTGGCGTGGCTCTCGCGGTAGAACTCGCGCCCGTCGCCTCCCAGCACCTCGCTCACGGCCGCGATGGCGCTGGGCGAGAGCATCATCCCGCCGAGGACGGACTCCTCTGCGTCGAGATTCTGGGGCGGAACCGGAGCGTCCGCTCGAGCCATGACTGCCTGGGCCACCATCACATTTCTCCATGCCTTCGAGGGTTCGTCTACGGCTTGACAACCCCGCTTTCCCCAGACCCCTCCCGGGCCGGAGCGCGCGGGAGAATGACGCCCTCTGCAGCCGAATTGGAACCTGTGTTCCCCATCATTCCTCACGAGCCGGACGGACTCTCCCCCGGCTTCGGGGCCCAAGCGGACGGGAGAAATCCCCAGAGCTCGGTCGCTAAGAGCGGGAAGTTCCTTCGTCGTTCCACCGTGCTGTGCACAGTGCCGTGGATAGCCGACGCACTCGCGTCGAGCTCCTCAGGGCGGGGGCGTCCAGCGGCACCTCCCTCTAAGCTCCAGTGGATGCCTGCGACCGTGATCGTCGGCGCTCAGTGGGGGGACGAGGGAAAGGGCAAGATCGTCGACCTCCTCGCCCGCGACTCTGACCTCGTCTGCCGTTACCAGGGTGGGCCGAACGCCGGCCACACGATCGTTCGCGACGGGGACACGTTCAAGCTGCACCACGTCCCCTCGGGGATCCTCTACCCAGGCAAGATCTGCGTCGTCGGCGCGGGCTGCGTGGTCGACCCGGGCCTGCTCGTCCGCGAGCTGGACGAGCTCGAGGAGCGCGGCATCCCCACGGACGGCGTCCGCATCTCCGGAAACGCGCACCTGATCATGCCCTGGCACGTCGCCCTCGACTCCGCGAGCGAGCGGCGCCTCGGGAGGCTCCAGATCGGGACGACCAGGCGGGGGATCGGCCCAGCCTACGCGGACAAGGCCGCCCGCATCGGCATCCGCGTGCAGGACATCCTGGACCCGAAGATCCTGCGCGAGAAGTTCGAGATCGCACTCGCGGAGAAGAACGTCCTCCTCGAGCGCATTCACGCGGTCGAGCCGCTCGCCGTCGAGGAGCTTGCGGGGCTGATGGAGTCGTACGCCGTCCGCCTCCGCCCCTACGTCGCCGACACCTCGCTGCTCGTCGACCGCGCGCTTCGCGCGGGGCAGCGCGTCCTGCTCGAGGGCGCCCAGGGAACGCTCCTCGACCTCGACCACGGGACGTATCCGTTCGTCACCTCCTCCAACCCGGTCGCCGGCGCGGCCGCGACGGGCGTCGGCATCGGTCCCACGCGCATCGACGACGTGCTCGGCGTCGCCAAGGCATACGTCACGCGGGTGGGCGAGGGGCCCTTCCCCACCGAGATCGAGGGCCCCGACCAGGAGCGAGTCCGCGAGCTCGGGCTCGAGTACGGGACGACGACCGGGCGCGAGCGCCGCTGCGGCTGGCTGGATCTCGTCGGCCTCCGCTTCGCCGCGCGCGTGAACGGGCTCACCGCGCTCGCCCTGACGAAGCTCGACGTGCTCTCGGCGTTCGCCCGGATCCCAGTCTGCACGAGCTACCGGCTTCCTGACGGCACCGAGACGGACGAGTTCCCGGCTCACCAGAGCGACTTCCACCACGCCAGGCCGGTCTACAAGACGCTTCCCGGCTGGCAGGAGCCGCTCGACGGCGCAGACGGTCTCCCCGCCGCCGCGCGGGCCTACGTGGACCTCCTCGAGGAGCGGCTCGAGCTCCAGGTCTCCCTCGTCTCTGTCGGCGCCGAGCGCGAGCGCGTCGTGCGCTTGAACGGGCTGGCAGGCGTCGGCGGGCGCGGCTGAGATCCTCGCAACGCGCCTCTAGGCGGCGAGCGAGCGCCGGACCGCGAGGAAGCTCCCGGCCAGGAAGAGCGCCACGGCCAGGACGGCGCCCGCCACGAGCTCTGCGGACGCAGCCCGCTCGGGCTCGATAGCCACGGGCGGCGGGGGCGGGTTGAGCCCCGCGTCCCGGCGCAGCGTCTCGTCCAGCCAGCCGGGGATACGTAGCCACTCGCCGTCCCGGTAGACGACGCCGTGAGCTGGGAGCCAGTCGACGATCAGGCTGCGGTTCGTCCAGGGCGTGAGCTGGTGCTCCGAGCGCTTGACCCGCGAGAGCATGATCACGGGCATCCGGTCGGCGTCGTAGGGCGGTGATTCCGTCGCCGGCAGGGGCCGGAGGAGCGCCTCGTACAGGAGTGGATTCTGAGCCTTCCTCCCGCCGACGGAGGCCTCTTGAACGCCCGTCCACGGCCACGGCTCGAGGCCGCGGGCGGCTACGCGCAGGCGGGTGGCCGTTCGCTCGTCGAGGACGAGCCAGTTGGAGGCGAGCCGCAGGACGTCCGCCGAAGGGATGTAGAAGATCGGCACCTCGTCTTCGAGCCAGCCGGCACGGCGACGGATCTCGTAGTACGGGCCGGGCGGCGGCATCTGGGTGAGCTCGAGCTCGACCCAGTTGAGGAGCGTCGACGTGGAATGCGCCTGCTCCTTCCCGGCGATCGCGCATCCGTCCATCCCGCAGACCTCGATCGTGACCGGGCCCTTGGCGGCAGCCGGTGCCGCGAGGGCGAGTCCAAAGGCGACGACGAGCGCTGCTCCTCTCATGCATCTGGAGATACACCGCAGAGAGCGACGAGGTTCCCTCGTGCCCTTTTGCAGTTGTGCGCCTCGCCAAGCCCCCTCGGCGCGCAACGTGAGCGCAAAACGTCCGCCTCGATCACAGCGGTCATCGCCGTCTCCGACTGGGAGCGCGCGGAACCAGGGTCTACTTCCGCGACCCGGACGGCACGTTTGCTCGGGCTCAGCTCATACGCCTGAGGTCGTCCGGCGCGTTCACGTTTGCAAGGAGGCCTTCGTCGCAGTCGACCACCCGGACGCGTAGCTCCGCCAGGGCATCGCGCAAGGCGAGCTTTCCGGCCGCGATCCGCCGCTCGAGCACGGGCAGCGCCGTCCGGCGGTAGGCGCCCGGGAGCGGGCCGGTCTGCGGGACGGCCGCGTCCACGCCCTTCACCCCGCCCGCCAACGCTCGTAGGAGCGCCGCCGTCACCCAGGGCATGTCCGTCGGAAGAACGACGCAGAGCTCCGCGCCGGCGAGCCGCAGCCCCGCCGCGACGCCGACGATCGGCGCGCGTGTCTCGCTCCCGTCGTCGAGCACCTCGAAGGGAAGCGGGAGCGCGTCGGACGCCTTCCCGACCGCGACGACGTCGGCGAACGCCTCGCCCAGAACTCGGTACGCGCGCTCGGCGAGCATCTCTCCCCGAAAGCGCGCCAGGGCCTTCGGGGAGCCGAAGCGCCGGCTTGCGCCTCCGACGAGGAGGATTCCCGTTACGCCGTGATCCGCCAGGGCTCGGAGTAGACGTTCACGCGTCCACCGCGCACGAAGCCGCAGAGCGTGATCCCGCGGTCGTGCGCGAGCTCGACCGCGAGGGTGGACGGTGCGCCGACGGCCACGAGCACGGGACAGCCGGCGACGGCCGCCTTCTGCACGAGCTCGAACGACAGTCGTCCGCTGACGCAGAGGATCTCGGGGGCAAGCGGGAGCCTCCCCGCCTGGTGAGCCCATCCGATCACCTTGTCCATGGCGTTGTGGCGGCCGACGTCCTCGCGCACGCACAGAAGCGCGCCCTCGGCGTCGAAGAGCCCGGTGGCGTGCAGCCCGCCGGTCGCCGCGAACGCCGGCTGTGCCGCGCGAAGGCGCTCCGGCAGCGCCTCGACCAGCGAGCCGGGAACGTGCAGACCGCTCTCCACCCGGGGCGCCTCGACGGCGACCGCCTCGAGCGCGCCCTTCCCGCACACGCCGCACGAGGACGAGGTGTAGAAGTTCCGCTTCAGACGTCCGAGATCGAAGCCCTCCGCCTCGACCTCGACCGTGTTCGCGCCGAGGTCGAGGGGAAGCGAAACCCGTAGCGGCCGGATCCCCTCCGAAAGAAGGAATCCAGCTGCTAGTTCCTCGTCGTGACCGGGCGTGCGCATCGTCACCGCGACCGGCTCCCCGTTCACCCGGATCTCGAGCGGCTCCTCGACCGCGACCTCGTCGCGCTGCCCCACCCCGGCGGGCAGCCGGAGCACATCGACCCGCCCGACCGAGTACGGAGGCACAACCACCGGATCAGCGTACCGCTGCCGGGCTTTCGGGTGATTGCCCCTCACCGGTTCGGAGGCTCGTGCACCGGACCCCCCCGAAGGAGTTAGGCCTCCCCGTCTCCCCGCCAACCGTGAACACCGAAAAAGAAGCAAGCAGCAGAAAAGATCGTCGCCCGAGAAAGAGATCACCATGCCCCCTACGACCTGGCTCGAACTGGAGGAAGCGCAGACAGCACGGACGCAGCCCGCCCGAAGACCTCCGCGCGCCGTCAGGGAGCTTCCTGCGGCGCTCCGCGCGCCGATCGCCGCCACCCCGGTCGACCCGTCGCCCCAGCCGGAGCCGCCGCGAGCCCGGCTGCTCGAGCGCCACCGCATCGCGCTTGCCGTCCTGGCAGCACTCGCATGCCTTTGCCTCGCTTCCCGCGCCCTCGATGGGAGCTCTTCGGCGCTGCCCTTCGGCGGGGGCCCGGTCGCGGGCGAGGACGCCAGCACGGTCCGGCTAGTCCACGGCGTCGTCGCCCTGAACCAGGATCACATCGAGCTGACCTCGCT
>JBOHAJ010000157.1:0-2902 GCA_050697715.1 Gaiellaceae bacterium | reverse complement strand
CACTTCGAGCTCGAGGCGCGGGCCGGCGGGACCCGCGTCGTCCAGCGCGAGGAGTTCAGAGGCGTCTTCGTTGGCCCGCTCGGCGGCGGGCTCGAGAAGACGCGGCGCGGCTTCGAGCGGATGAACGCTGCGCTCAAGGAGCGCGCGGAGGGGTAGGTAAGCGGGAGAGCTCGACTCGGATGAGCTCGAGCGCGTGTTCGACGAGAAGCCGGTTCGTCGGTACGTTGAGCCAGCCGCTCGCGCCCGACGGGTGCGGTAGCGGCACGACCGTCGCACCGCCGAGCTCGTAGCGACGGCCGACGCAATCGGCCAGGCGGGGGAGGCGGAGCAGGCGGCGCGTCGCCAGGCCGCCGACCGACAGAACGAGCTCGGGCCGGAGGAGTCGAAGCTCCCAATCGAGCCAGAAGCGACACAGGTCGAGCTCGCGCGGGGACGCCGGCCGGTCGCCGCGGCCGGACGGATGCTTGCCGGGATAGCAGCGAGTGACGGAGACGCAGTAGAAGACTTCGTAGAACGCCTCCTCGTCCAGGCCGAGCCACCGGCGGAGCGCCTGCCCGGCGCGACCGCGCCACGGACGGCGTTCCTCGCCCTCGACGACTCCCGGCGCCTGGCCGACGATCATCGCCCGCTGGCCCGCCCGGCCCTCGAAGACGGGCAGCGACTCCAGCGGGTAACCGGCCTCCGCGCAGGCGCGGCAGACGGCGTTGTCCCGCTGGAGCGAGGCGAGTGAGCGGTAGGAGCTTCGCCTCCGCGTCACTCGCCAGTGCCCCTTCCAGTGATGCTGCCCCGCTTCTGGGTCGTGAGCACCAAGCCGGAGGCCGCACTCGTCCGCAGGCAAGGCTCGGTAGCCTTGGTAAGGGCGAGGGTGGACTCTGGCGCCGTGTGATCGCGGGTCAGAAGCAGGCGTGTAGTGCTGGAAGGGGCACTAGCGTACGGCGCGGGCCTACTTCCTGCGGTCGACGGCGCGCTGGAGCTGGCCCTTGTTCATCTTCGAGCGGCCTTCGATCCCCAGCGATCTCCTTCGCCCGTTTGGTGGAGGCGCCGCGCTCCTTGGCGCTCTCCTTGACGTGCTCGTACTGTCGCGCCCGCTTCGTCCCTTTCTTCACACCACGAGGTGGCATCGCTCCCTCCTTTCCGTTCCGTCGCTGCCTTGTGTCCCGATTTTCCGGACGCAAACACAGGAGGTCGCTACGATGTGGCGGCCGCGCGGAGAGGTGTCCGAGCTGGCCTAAGGAGCGCGACTGGAAATCGCGTACCCGGCGAAAGCTGGGTCGCGGGTTCGAATCCCGCCCTCTCCGCCTACCCGCCCGATGCCTGGAGGAGGTACGCGACAAGGTTCGCGAGGTCCTCCTCGGAGAGCTTCTCGCCGAAGTCGCCGGGCATGATCCCCGGCTGGAAGCCGTCGGCGACCTCCGCGTCGGGGTTCACGATCGACTCCTCGACGAAGGCGGCATCCTGGCCCGGGAGCGTCTCGTCGAGGTTGGGGCCGATCGTGCCGCTCGCGCCCGCGTCGGCGAGCGTGTGGCACTGGGCGCAGTCCTGCGCAGCGACCACCTCCTTGCCGGCCGCGGGATCGCCGGGCGCGCCGTCGCCTTCGCCAGCCCCGCCGGTCCCGGTCTGCTCCGCGCCCGCGCCCTCCCCCTCCTCGTGCTCGGCGCCGAGCAGCTCGACCGACGTGAGCATCGCGATGACGAGCGCCACGGCCACCACCGTGAAGAGCTTGATGTTGCGCCCGGGGAACCCCGGGTCACGGCGCGGGATGAGCAGCGAGACGACGAGGCTGAAGACGACGAGGACGAGCGCGACGAGCCCAAGGGCGATCTCGTTGCCGGTCATCGGGCGCGTACGATACTGCCTGGATGCGTCGCGTTGGCCTCCTCATCGTCGCCGGCGCGACGCTCCTCGTCGCCGTCGGCCTGTCCGCCGCCCGCGTGGGTGAGCGCGCCGGCGTGCTCTCCAACTGGCAGGCGCTTGCCCTCGGCATCGTCCAGGGCCTGACCGAGCTCCTGCCCATCTCGTCCTCCGGACACCTGATCCTCGTTCCCTGGGCCGCCGACTGGGACTACCTCGAGGCGCACGACGAGTTCAACCAGACCTTCGACGTCGCCCTTCACCTGGGGACGCTCGCCGCGGTCGTGGGGTACTTCCGCGGCCGCATCGCGGAGCTCGTCCGCGCCTGGCTGACGAGCGTGCGCCGACGGCGTGTCGAGACCCCGGCGGAGCGGGTCGCCTGGTTCGTGGCCGTCGCGACCGTCCCCGCGGCGATCGCCGGTGCGCTCGGGGAGAACGCGATCGCGGACAACCTCGGCGAGCCGTGGCAGATCGCGATCCTCCTTTCCGTCTTCGGCGTCGTCCTCTGGATCGCCGACCGACGCCCGGCGCGACGACGCCTGGAGGACCTCGACCTCAAGGCCGCCGTCGGCGTCGGCCTGGCGCAGAGCCTCTCGCTCGCCCCGGGAGTCTCGCGCTCCGGGATCACGATCTCCGCCGCCCGCTTTCTCGGGCTCGACCGCGAGGGAGCGGCGAACTTCTCCTTCCTCCTCCTCGTGCCGATCACGTTCGGAGCCGTCCTCTGGAAGGGGACGACCGACGTCCTCCTCGGCGACCTCCCGCCGGGCTCCCTGGGCCCGTTCGTCGTGGGAACACTCGCGGCCGCGGTGAGCGGCCTGGCGGCCATCTGGGCGCTCCTCGGCTACGTCCGCCGCCACGACTACTCCCTCTTCGCCCTCTACAGGCTCGCCGTCGCCGCGGCCGTGATCGGGGTCATCCTCTCCGGAGCGCGCGAAGCTACCTTCTAGACTGTGCTTGCCAGGAGAAGGAGGAGCGCAACGGCGACCACAGCGCCCAGACTTGCACCGCGTGCGGCCCGCGGGAGGCTGGCCCTCGCCGCGTGGCCGCTCGC
>JBOHAJ010000156.1:0-2611 GCA_050697715.1 Gaiellaceae bacterium | reverse complement strand
GACGGTCTAATCCGCAGTCACATCCAGTACCAGGGAGAAGTCGCCTCCTATGTCTTCGCCGGCTCCGAGCCTGGCCTGATGAAACAGCTGTTCGAGAGCAAGGACCGCCCCCTTTATGGGTCGGCGGTACCGATGCGTCTGCAGCGACTTGCGAACAAAGAGATCGCCGCGTATGTCGTTGAGCGCTTTCGCGAGACCGAGCGGGGAGTTGGCGACGCTCTCAATCCGCTGCTCGATTCGGCCAAGGGGCATCCTCAGCGCGCCATGTTGCTTGCACATCGGCTGTGGGAGGAGGTTGAGAAGAGCGAGACGGCGTCGCTCAACGACTGGCGTGCGGCGCACGCGGCCGCGCTCGCCGAGTTGAACCCCGAGTTCGATGCGCAGTGGCGTGGCTTCGACACCTCAGAGCAGAAAACCGTGCGGGCGATCATTGCCGGGAACGGCTCCCCATACAAAGCGGACGGACTGAGGCGCCTGGCCCTGACCAAGGACATGGTCCGAAAGGCCCTGCCGCGATTGAGTGCCACAGCGGAGATCGAGTCAGTTGACGGGAAGCACGCCATCGTCGACCCACTCTTCGAGGAGTGGCTTGAGCGCATCAACTACGGGACGCTCGAGGCCGAGCCGGAGGACGTGATGCCTTAGCTGCACTCGGGCGACGTGGGCCGCGAGCGAGCGTCCGGCGCCGGCGCCGCATGGGTTCGTGCGAGTCAGATCTTGGGCGAGGCAAGGTCCGTTCCTCCCGGGAGAATGGGTATGGCGCCTAGTCGACCGGCGCGACGCAGCCTCGACCATCCCCGCGCCTCTTTCGGGACGCTCAGCGCCGCGCCCGGGCGGGGGTGCGCCCGAAGAGCGCGGTCCTGAGCCGCTTCGCGCGCTCGTGGACCTGTCGGCGGAGGTCCTGCGGCTCGAGCACCTCGGCGTGCCCCAGCCAGGAGAGCACCTCGCCCACCAGCCAGTCGCTCCGGCCGAACCTCTCCTCTGTGATCGCGTATCCCTTCGCGAGCGGAGTGGCGCCGCGTTCCCGCTTGAGGCGCGCCGCCTCGCCCGAGTAGAGGACACGCGCGGTCGCGACGTCGCTCAGCTTCTTCAGCGTGAGGCCGCCGCGAGGCTCGAAGCGCTCCTCGAGGAGCCGGGCGCGCCGGATCCGGTCCAGGCGGAAGCTCCTCTCCGCCTCCTTCAGGCGGTCCCAGCAGTAGACGTACCAGTAGGGAAGCTCTCGTCCGAAGGAGTAGGGCTCGACGGCCCGCTCGCTGACGTCGCCCTCGGCCGAGAGGTACTCGATCTCGACCAGCCGATGCTCCTCGATCGCGCGGGAGAACGTACGGATGAGACTCTCCTCCTCCGAGACGGTCTCGGGTTCGGGCGCCGACCTGAGCTCGAACTGGCCAAAGGTCTCCTCGAGCTTCTTGCGGACGCGATCGAGTGGGGTATGCGCCTCGGCGGCGATCATCGGCCCGACGAACTCGAGGGCGAGGCGGATGGCGCGCGCTTCCAGCGGGGTCAGGCGAGGCGGCCTCCGGAACGTGTCGCCGAAGAGCTCCTTGTCCACGCGAACCTGGTCGCCGTCCAGCGTGGCGTAGACGGCGTAGCAGCCGCCGCCGAAGTTGACGAGATTGAGTAGCTGGAGGTGCTCGTCGAGCTGCTCCGGCGGGATGTGGAACCGGTCCACGAGCTCCTGGGCCGGGATCGTGGCCCGCGGTTCGTCCCCGCAGCGCACGAGCAGGTGCGCCAGCAGCGACTGGAGGAGGCCGAAGCGCTCGGGCGCCACTGGGCCTGCCTGCCGCTCGAGCGTCTCCGGCTCTCGCGCCGCGGGCGCAGCGCGAGGCGGCTTGGACGGCTCGCCATCGTGTACCGAGGCGACCTGGTCGAGGCCTTCCGCGACGAGGTCGATCAGCTCGGGAGGAGCCAACGGGCGGGCCCTGCCCTCCTGTCGGAGCACCCAGCCCGCGAGTTGCGGAAGCGCCGCGTACGGAGTGTGCAGCACTCCGTCCTCCATGCGGCCGTGCTCGATCATGCGCTCCGCCCACCAGGCGGTTTCCGGCGCGAGCTCGATCTCGGCTTCCCCTTCCACCTCGCCCCATTGCCACGGCTGCCGTCCACGGTACGGCGCAGGATCGAAGGTCTCGGGCGCGCGGAAGTCCCGCTCCCGCCTCGTGGCGAAGCGGATGTCGCCCCGGATGCGCGAGACCCGGAAGGTGCGCCGGTCCCGACGGTCGAGGTCGTCGCCGATCAGGTACCAGGAGCCTTGCTCCGAGAAGAGCGCGTAGGGGTTCACGGTCCGCTCGCTGGTGTTGTCGCGACTGAGCGTCCAGTAGGTGAACTTGACCGTACGCTGCTTCGAGATCGCGCTCTCGAGCTTCGTGAGGCGGCCGGCCGTCTCCTGGGAGTAGTCCGGGTCGCGAACGTCCACGCGCACCGCCGTCTCCGTCGGCGAGTCGTCGAACCCGCGCCGGCCGAGCGCCAGGTTCTGGAGGGCGAGACGGAGGGGCTCCGAGTACGCGAACTGTCCCTCGAGCAGGTAGACGGCCGTCTGGAGCGCCGCGAGCTCGTCCGGATCCAGCTCGAGCTCGGGGAGGAAGTACTGCTCCGAGCGGAGCGTGTACAGCTC
>JBOHAJ010000155.1:0-3561 GCA_050697715.1 Gaiellaceae bacterium | reverse complement strand
CCGGAGGACGAGTGGCGCTGGGCCGTCGAGAGCCTGAAGGAGTGCCAGGGACACGCGGAGGAGAAGGGCGTCCGTCTCGCGCTCGAGCCGCTCAACCGCTTCGAGACCTACTTCCTCAACCGCTGCGACCAGGCGCTCGCGCTCGCCGAGGATGTCGGCGGCGACTGCGGCGTCTGCCTCGACATTTTCCACATGAACATCGAGGAGGCGGACTGGCCGGCCGCGATCGGGGCGGCCGGGGACAACCTCGTCGACTTCCACGTGGCCGACAACAACCGCATGCCGCCGGGTCAGGGCGCGATCGACTGGGAGCTGATCGTGCGCACGCTCGACGAGGTCGGTTACGACGCCTACCTGACAGTCGAGTTCGTCGCCACCGTCGACCGGAGCCGCATCTCCCAGCGCCGCGAGATCGGTGACGCCGCCGAGGCGGAAGCGAGCGTCGGGCTCGAGCAGTTCCTGCGCGACCACGGCACCGGCGCCGTTCCCGAGAACCTCTACGACCAGTACGTGCAGGAGTCGATCGATTGCCTGCGTCAGCACATCGGCGCGGGGCAGACGGCTCCCGCCTGAAAGACCCATGGACCTCTCCTCCTACAACATCGCCGACCTCGCCCCGCCCGACATCCAGGCGTACCTGGCCGAGAAGGACATCGTGCTGATCCCAATTGCGAGCATGGAGCAGCACGGCCCCCACCTCCCGCTCGCGACGGACACGATCCAGGCAGACGAGATCACGAGGCGTGCGGCCGAACGGGCCGAGGTCCTCTACACGCCCTGCATCTGGTTCGGGTACTCGCCGCAGCACATGTACGAGCCGGGCGGCGGAACCGGGACGATCACGGTGCGGTCGCAGGTCCTGCTCGACGTGTACCACGACGTCGCCCGCTCGCTCGTCCATCACGGGTTCAACCGGCTCGTGTTCGTCAACAACCACGGGTCGAACGTGAAGATCGTCGATCCGCTGCTCCGCAGGATCCGGTACGAGACGGGAGCCTTCGTCACGCTCGCGAAGCTCTATGCCGAGCGCTACCTCGGCCTGGTCGAGCCGGTGATGGAGAACCCGCCGGAGGAGACGCCTGGCTGGCACTCGAGCGAGCTCGAGACGGCGCAGGTGATGGCCCATGACGAGCGGCTCGTCCGCATGGACCGGGCCGTGCACCAGCAGGTGAAGCGGCCTGACTGGTTCCCGGAGTCCTTCGTCAAGCTGGACGGCGCACCGGAGGTGGAGTTCCGGGGGTACCAGTACTTCCTGTTCCCGACCGACCACAGCGACTTCACGCCGAGCGGCGTGATCGGCAACCCGTTCAGGGCAACGCCGGAGAAGGGCGAGCAAACGTACGAGCTCTACGCAGAGCACCTGGCCGCCGCCCTCGAGGAGTTCCAGAAGGTGCCGGTGGAGGTGCACACGCGGGAGTGGCGCGAGCGGGCGTGAGGAGAGGCCCGTGAAGGACGAGCCGGGCATCGCGCTGATCGGGACGCTGGACACCAAGGGCGAGGAGATCGCCTATGTGCGCGAGCGGCTTGCCGCCCTCGGGGCCCGCCCGATCGTCGTCGACTCCGGAATCCTCGGCGAGCCCGGTACGAGCGCGGACGTCTCGCGGGAGGAGGTGGCGCGCGAGGCGGGCTACGAGCTGGAGCGGATTCAGCAGGCGGGAAGCCGCGGCGCCGCCGTGGAGCTGATGGAGGAGGGCGTGCGCGCGGTCTGCCTTCGTCTCTGGCTCGAGGGCCGGCTCGACGGCGTGCTCTGCCTGGGCGGCGCCGAGGGCGCGCTGCTCGGAGCGGCGGCGATGCACGCGCTCCCCGTCGGCGTCCCGAAGCTGATCGTCTCGCCTAGCGCGTCGGGGCGGCGTGCGTTCGGCCCCTTCGTCGGGGAGAGCGACGTCCTCGTCCTCCACTCGGTCGTCGACATCCTCGGCCTCAACCCGATTGCGCGAGCGGTGTTCGACAACGCCGCCGCCGCGGTCGTGGGGATGGCTCGCGACGCCGGGCGGCCCGTGCAGGATCTGAGCGGCACGAGCGTCGGGATCACGATGCTCGGCCACACCACCCCGGCCGTCATGCGCATTCGGGCGGCGCTCGAGCGCGCGGGCCACGAGCCGGTCATCTTCCATGCGAACGGCGTCGGCGGGCCCGCCATGGAACGGCTCGTCGCCGCCGGCGCGCTTGCGGGCGTCGTCGACTACACGCTCTCCGAGCTCGCGAACTCGCTCATGAACGGTCTCCATGCGACGGGGCCCGACCGTCTCCGCGTCGCCGGCGCGCACGGCCTCCCCCAGGTCGTCGTCCCCGGCTGCGTGGACTTCTTCAACCAGGGCGCGCGCGAGACCGTCCCGGCCGAGTACCGAGCCCGCAAGAGCTACTACCACAACCCGGTCGCGACGCTCGTCAGGCTCGAGCCGGAGGAGATGGCCGCGCTCGGCCGCGTCGTGGCAGAACGTCTGAACGAGGCTCGCGGCCCCGTCTGCGTGCTCGCCCCCACCCTCGGCTTTTCCCTGGCGGACGTCGAGGGCGGCGACCTCTGGTACCCCGAAGCCGACGCGGCGTTCCTCGACGCGCTCGGCGCCGCGCTTCGCTCCGAGTTTCGACTCGAGCTCGTCGACACGCACGTGAACGACCCCGCGTTCGCCGACCTCGTTGCCGAGCGGTATCTCGCCATGGTGTCCGCGCCGACGTCCGCGACCTAACGGAGCGAAGCGATGCCGGCCGATCTCCGCAGAGCCAGCATTCTCGACAGGATCCAGCGCGACGGCGGGGCGTCGATCAGCGAGCTCGCCCGTGACTTTGGGGTCTCGCCGATCACGGTTCACCGCGATCTCGAGCGCCTCGCCCGCGACGGGCTCATCGAGCGCGTCCACGGCGGTGCGCGGACGCCCGGCAGCGGCCCCAGACGGTTACACGTCCCGACCGACTGGACGAAGCGCCTCCAGCAGGCCCTGCCGGAGAAGGAGGCGATCGCGATACGTGCCGCCCAGTTCGTCGAGGACGGCTCCACGATCTTCGTCGACTCGTCGACGACGTGCCTCGCGCTCGCCCGCCGCTTGGAGCGCCACCCGCCGCGGGCGCTCACCCTGGTGACGAACTCGCCTGCGATCGCGCTCGAGCTCCACGCCCAGTCCATCCACGTGATCGTCACGCCCGGCGAGGTCGACCAGACGCTCCGGATGATCGGCGGCCGGTGGGCGGCGGAGTTCCTCGCCGAGCTGAACATGGAGACGGCGTTCGTCTCGGCCGGAGGCGTCACGCTCGAGCACGGCCTGACCACGACGCGGCGAGCGCTGGCCGACACACTCCACGCTGCGTCGGGCTCTTCGGCGAAGACGATCGCTCTCATCGACTCGTCCAAGTTCGGCCTCTCCGCCTTGCTCTCGATCGCGCGGGCG
Organism: Gaiellaceae bacterium; assembly: GCA_050697715.1. GTDB lineage: Bacteria > Actinomycetota > Thermoleophilia > Gaiellales > Gaiellaceae > DASQWP01. The sequence goes on along the minus strand of JBOHAJ010000155.1, from coordinate 178 downwards.
GAGGAGCTCGACGCCGTTGTCGTCGACGACGGCCTGGCCCGGGAGACGGTCGACGCCTACGAGGCGGCCGGCGTCAACCTCGTCCTGGCCGAAAGCCAGAAGGCAGCTGCTTCCCCGACCGCTTGAAGGCGGAGATATGGCACGTCCCGTCACGCTCTTCACCGGCCAGTGGGCCGAT
>JBOHAJ010000154.1:0-6029 GCA_050697715.1 Gaiellaceae bacterium | reverse complement strand
GGACGAGGAGTCGCTCGCGCGCGTCCGCAGTCCAGCCGGGCTCGACCTGGGGCCCTTGCGCCAGGAGGAGATCGCCGTGGCGGTGCTCGCCGAGCTCGTCGCCTGGCGGCACACGCGCGGGGAGCTGCCGGCGCCTCCCAAGGAGGCGATCGACCCGGTCTGCGGGATGACGGTCAGCGCCGCCACCCCCGAGCGCGTCGTCCACGGCGGCACCACCTACATCTTCTGCTCGCCGGGGTGCCGGGCCCGCTTCGAGGCCGACCCGACACGATATCTTGCCGCCAGAGCACCGTGAGGGACGTCCTGGACACGCTCCAGCGCTGGCTCGACGAGGGGCTGCGCGTGGCGACGGCCACCGTGGTCAAGACCGAGCGCTCCGCCCCCCGCGATCCCGGCGCCGTGCTTGCAGTCTCCGAGCGCGGCGAGGTGGCCGGCTCCGTGACGGGCGGCTGCGTCGAGCCGGCGGTCTACGACGAGGCCCGGGAGGTGCTCGCCGGCGGCGCTCCGCGCCTCCGGACGTACGGCATCGCCGACGAGGAGGCCTTCGAGGTCGGCCTCCCGTGCGGCGGCACGGTGCACATCTTCGTCGACCTGGCCGAGCGCGACATCGTCGAGGGCATCGCCGCCGCTGTGCGGGAAGAGCGGCCGGTGGCGCTCGAGGTACGCGTCTCCGGGGAGCGGATCGGGGAGAAGCGTCTCGTCTCGTCCGACGGCGCCGTGGCCGAGACCGGGCTCGTGAGCGACGAGGTCTTCGTCTCCTCCTTCGCGCCCCGGCCCAACATGTACGTCTTCGGGGCCGTCGACCACGCCGCCGCCGTGGCGCAAATGGGTCGCTTCCTCGGCTTCCGCGTGACCGTCTGCGACGCGCGCGCCAAGTTCGCGACGCGGGAGCGCTTCCCCGACGTGGACGAGCTCGTCGTCGAGTGGCCCGACCGCTTCCTGGCCCGCGCGCCCGTCGACGAGCGCACCGCCGTCTGCGTCCTCACGCACGACCACAAGTTCGACGTCCCGCTCCTGAAGGCCGCGCTCGAAAGTCCGGCCGGCTACATCGGAGCGATGGGCAGCAGGAAGACCAACGCGGAGCGCACCGAGCGCCTGCGCGCGGAGGGCGTCTCGGACGAGGCGCTCGCGCGCGTCCACGCCCCGATCGGGCTCGACATCGGCTCGCGCACCCCAGAGGAGGTGGCCGTCGCCGTCGCAGGCGAGATCGTCGCCACCTTCCGCAAGGCTCGCAAGGAGGCGCTCGTTTCATGAAGCTCGAGAACTCGTTCGAGGTCGCCGCTCCGCCCGAGGCAGCGTGGGAACTGCTGATGGACGTTCCGCGCATCGTTCCCTGCATGCCGGGGGCCGAGCTGACCGAAACGGTGGACGACTCCAACTGGAAGGCGAAGATGGGGGTGAAGCTGGGACCCATCAGCCTCACGTTCGACACGGACGTCAAGCGCGAGGAAGCCGACGAGGCCGCCCGCCGGGTGACGCTCAGCGCCAATGCCCGGGAGGTGCGGAACCGCGGCCGTGCGCAGGCGACGATCGCCTCCACGCTCACCTCCAGCGACGGCGGGACGAAGATCGACATCGTCACCGATCTCACCCTCTCAGGTCCCGCTGCCCAGTACGGCCGCGGGCTGATCCAGGACATCTCCTCCCAGCTCGTGACGACCTTCGCCGAGTGCCTTCAGGCGCAGCTCGGCGCCGCCCCCGGGGAGGCCGAGGCGGCCGTCGCCGCCCAGGCGAAGCCGATCTCGGGCCTCTCGCTGTTCTTCGCCGCACTTATTGCGCCCCTTCGGCGCGCAATAAGAAGATTGAAAGGAGGGAAGAATGTCTAGTCATTTTCACTCCGTGAAAATGACTGTCAACGGAGTGCGCCACGAGAGGGAGGTGGAGCCGCGGCAGCTGCTCGTGTACTTCCTGCGCGAGGACCTGGGGCTGACCGGCACCGTGGTCGGCTGCGACACCTCCTCGTGCGGCGCCTGCACGGTGCTCGTCGGCGGAGAGTCGGTGAAGTCGTGCACGATGCTCGCCGTTCAGGCGGACGGCGCCGAGGTGACGACGATCGAGGGCCTCGCGCGAGACGGCGAGCTCCACCCGGTGCAGCAGGCTTTCCACGAGCACCACGCGCTCCAGTGCGGCTACTGCACGCCCGGAATGGTGCTGGCGGCGGTCAGCCTCCTGGAGGAGCACCCGAGCCCGAGTGAGGACGAGATCCGGCTCCTGCTCGAGGGCAACCTCTGCCGCTGCACCGGCTACCAGAACATCGTGAAGGCCGTGAAAGCGGCCGCGACGGCGTAAAGGAGGGCGAGATGGCAGTCACCGAGGAACGCCGCACGTACATCGGACAGCCGGTCGCCCGCAAGGAGGACGCCAAGCTCCTCACCGGGCAGTCGCGCTACATCGACGACCTCACACTGCCGGGGATGGTCTGGGCCGTGGTCGTCCGGAGCCCGTTCGCGCACGCGCGTCTGAAGAGCGTGGACGTCTCGAAGGCGCGTGAAGCGGAGGGCGTCGTCGCCGCCTTCTCCGGCGCCGACCTGGCCGAGGACTGGAAGGCGACGCTTCCCTGCGTCTGGCTCCCCACCGAGGACACCAAGCAGCCCTTCCACCGCCCCCTCGCCACCGACAAGGCCCGCCACCAGGGGGACGGCGTCGCCGTCGTGGTCGCGGAGACGCGGGCGCTGGCCAAGGACGCGGCGGAGCTCGTCGAGGTCGACTACGAGCCGCTCGAACCGGTCGTCGACCCGGAGGCGGCGCTCGCGGACGGGGCGCCGATCGTCCACGAGGAGTTCGGCACGAACCACTGCTACACGTGGAAGCTCGCGGCCGGCGATCCGGACAAGGTCTTCGCCGAGGCGCCCGTCACGATCAAGGAGCGCTACCGCCAGCAGCGCCTCATTCCGAACGCGATCGAGCCGCGCGGCGTGCTCGCGCAGCACCTGCCCGCCCAGGACGAGTACACGCTCTGGTCGGCGACGCAGATTCCCCACATCGCCCGCTTCTGGCTCGCGATCTCCCTCGGAGTTCCGGAGGCGCGCATGCGCGTCGTCGCCCCCGACGTCGGCGGCGGCTTCGGCTCGAAGCTCAACGTCTACGCGGAGGAGGCGCTCGCCCTCGCGCTCGCGAGGCGCCTGGGCAGGCCCGTCAAGTGGATCGAGGAGCGCTCGGAGGGCTACCTCGCCACGATCCACGGCCGCGACCATTGGCAGGAGATCGAGTTCGCCGCCACCGAGGACGGCAGGATCACGGGCGTCCGCGCCCGGGTGACGGTGGGGCTCGGCGCCTACCTCCAGCTCGTCACCGCCGGCACGCCGATCCTGGGCGGCTGGCTCTACGGCGGCCCCTACGACGTCGAGGCCTACGACCTCGAGGTGGTCGGCGTCTTCACGACGACGACCCCGACCGACGCTTATCGCGGTGCCGGACGCCCGGAGGCGACCTACCTGCTCGAGCGTGCGGTCGACGCGCTCGCGCGCAAGCTCGACCTGGACCCGATCGAGGTCCGGCGCAAGAGCTTCATCAAGGAGTTCCCGAAGACGATCGCGTCTGGGCTCACGATCGACTCGGGCGATTTCGAGGGCGCGCTCGACAAGGCGCTCGAGCTCCTCGACTACGAGGCGCTGCGCCGGGAGCAGGCCGAGCGGCGCGAGCGCGGCGACACGAGGCAGCTCGGGATCGGCTTCTCGACCTATGCGGAGATGTGCGGGCTCGCGCCGTCCCGCATCCTCGGCGCCATCCTCTACGCGGCGGGCGGCTGGGACGCGGCGACGATCCGCTGCCTGCCGACGGGGAGCGTCCAGGTCTTCATCGGCACCTCACCGCACGGCCAGGGCCACGTGACGACCTTCTCGCAGATCGTCGCCGAACGGCTCGGCATCCCGATCGAGGACGTCGAGGTGGTCCACGGAGACACGTCGGCCATGCAGCTCGGCCTCGACACGTACGGGAGCCGCAGCCTCGCCGTCGGCGGCGTCGCACTCTACTACGCGGCCGACAAGATCATCGCCAAGGCGAGGCAGGTCGTCGCCCACCACCTCGAGTGCGCTGAGGACGACCTCGAGTACGAGCGCGGGCTCTTCACGATCAAGGGGACCGACCGCACGATGACGGTGCAGGACGCCGCGCTGCACGCCTTCACGGCCCACAACCTCCCGGACGGATTCGAGCCGGGCCTCGAGGCGACCTACGTGTACGACCCGCCCAACTTCAGCTGGCCGGGCGGGGCGCACGTCGCCGTCGTCGAGGTGGACACCGAGACCGGGGCGATCGACCTGCGCCGGTACGTGGCCGTGGACGAGGTCGGCACGGTGGTCAACCCGATGATCGTGGACGGGCAGATTCACGGTGGCGTCGCCCAGGGCATCGCGCAGGCGCTCTTCGAGGAGGCCGTCTACGACGAGGAGGGCAATCTCGTCACCGGCTCGATGATCAACTACATCGTCCCGAGCGCGGCCGAGCTCATCGACATCGAGACCGACCGCGTCGAGGCCCCCAGCCCGACGAACCCGATGGGCGTCAAGGGAGTGGGGGAGACGGGCACGATCGCCTCGACCCCGGCGGTCATGAACGCCGTGGTCGACGCGCTCGCGCCGTTCGGCATCACCGACATCGAGATGCCCGCCAAGCCGGAGCGCGTCTGGCGAGCCATCGAGGACGCGAAGGGAGGTGCCCGGTGATCCCCGCGAAGTTCGACTACGAGGTCGCCGAGTCCGTCGAGCACGCGATCGAGCTCCTGGGCTCCCGCGAGGAGGCGAAGCTCCTGGCGGGCGGCCACTCGCTCCTCCCGCTCATGAAGCTGCGGCTGGCGCGGCCGGAGCTCCTTGTCGACGTCGGCCGCCTCTCCGACCTGTCCTACGTCCGCGATGCGGGCGAGCAGCTCGCGATCGGCGCACTGACGCGCCACCACGACCTCGAGCGCGATCCGCTGCTCCAGGAGCACTGCCCGATCGTCTGCTACGCGGCCGGGCTCGTCGGCGACCCGCAGGTGCGCCACCGCGGGACGATCGGCGGCTCCGTCGCGCACGGCGACCCGGCCTCCGACCTCCCGACAGTGCTCCTCGCGCTCGACGCGGGGCTCGTTGCCCGCGGGCCTGACGGCGAGCGGACGATCGCGGCAGCCGACTTCTTCACCGGCTTCCTGGAGACGGCCCTCGGGCCGCAGGAGGTGCTTACGGAGATCCGCGTGCCGAAGCTCGGCACGTGGAAGGGCTGGTCCTACGTGAAGTTCAACCGCCGCGCCCAGGATTGGGCGACGGTCGGCGTGGCTGCGATCACGAGACGGGAGGACGGGAAGGTCGAGGACGCGGCGATCGGGCTCACGAACATGGGCGCGACGCCGCTGCGGGCCCGTGCGGTCGAGCAGGCTCTCGCGGGCGCCTCGGTCGAAGACGTCGCCACCGCCGTCGAGGCCGCCGACGAGGGGACGAGCCCCCCGAGCGACCCGAACGGGAGCGCCGAGTACCGGCGGCATCTCGCCCGCGTCCTTGCCCGCCGCGCCCTCGAGGAGGCGCTCTCCAGGTAGTGCCTCTTCCAGTAATGCTGCCCCGCTTCTGGGTCGCGAGCACCAAGTCAGAGGCCGCACTCGTCCGCAGGCAAGGCTGGGTAGCCTTGGCACGGGCGAGGGTGGGTTCTGGCGCCGGTGATCGCGGGCCAGAAGCAGGCGTGTATTGCTGGGAGGGGCACTAGGACAGTGGCCGAATTCGCGCTGACGAGCCCCGCCTGGGCCCCTGGGGAGGTGATCTCGAGCCGCCATACCTGCGAGGGCGAGGACGTTTCCCCGGCGCTCACCTGGTCGGGCACACCCGAAGGTACGCGCTCGCTCGCCCTCGTCGTCTCGGACCCCGACGCCCCCGGCGGCACCTTCTTCCACTGGCTGGCCTGGGGAATCGACCCGGCTGCCAACGGGCTCGGCGAGGGCGAGGCCGCCCCGGTGGAGGGGACGAACGACTTCGGCTCGACCGGCTACGGCGGCCCCTGCCCGCCGCGCGGGCACGGGCCCCACCGCTACGTCTTCCGGCTCTGCGCGCTCGACGGAGAGC
>JBOHAJ010000153.1:0-7594 GCA_050697715.1 Gaiellaceae bacterium | reverse complement strand
GGCTACAAGGTCTCCACCGACGCGAAGGCCGCAAAGAGAGCGTCTTAGATGATTGATCGAAAATTGACCGGAAACCGTGGCACCGCCGGATGACGCCCGTGACGCGTCGCCTGACGCCACGCTCGTTCCGCGCCCGTACCTTCCTGGTACGGGCTGCGGATGATCGCGGCGTCATGCTCGGTCACGTACGCCCCCGACGGCACCACACTTTCCGATCAACCATCTAGCAGCGCGCCGTGCGCTCGCTGCGCTTCCGCCTGCCCGCCGTCTTCTTCGTCGGCGTGCTCGTCGCCGGACTCGTCACGGCCGCGCTCACGCTCCGCTTCTTCCAGAATTACGCGCATGACCGCACGCTGGCCGAGCTGAGCCGTCAAGCGCGCGGCCTCGCCGACCTCTACGGGGAGCAGGCCGTCTCCAGCGTAGGGGAGAACCGGCGCGCGCCGCGCTTCGCCCGGCCGCTGCTCGAGGAGGCCACGGACTCGCGGCTCTACTATTCCGGCGTCGAACTCTTCCCGGGCGATATCTCCGGGCTGCGTCCCCTCGACCGGAGCTACCTCGACTGGGAGGTGCTCGAGGCCGGGGAGGTGCAGACGCTCGAGTTCGAACCGCCCGGCGCCGACCGCGTGTACCTCGCGGAGGCGCACCCGATCACCCTGGGGGGCGAGACGTTCGGAGCCCTCGTCGTCGCGAAGCCTCGTACCGCGCTGCGCGAGAGCTGGGTTGCCCTCGTCGAGCGGATGGCGCTCGGCCTGCTCGCCGGGCTCGCCGTCGCGCTCGGGCTCGTCTGGTGGCTCTCGCGGCGGCTGTCGAAGCCCGTGCTCGCGCTCTCGCGAGCAGCGGACGAGGTGGCGAAGCGCCGCTACGGCGCCGAGCTGCCCAAGCCCCGATCCCGCGACGAGATCGCCGACCTCACGGACCGCTTTCGCGAGATGACCGAGCGGCTGGCCGAGGCCGAGGCGCACGAGCGCAACTTCCTCGTGCGAGTCTCACACGAGCTGCGTACGCCGCTCACAGCCATCCGCGGACACGTGGATGCGCTGCGGGAGGGCGTCGCGGACGATCCGGAGGCGCGCGACGAATCGCTCGGCGTGATCCGCGCGGAGACCGACCGGCTCGCGCGGCTCGTCGGCGACCTGGTGGATCTCGCCAAGCTCGAGGCCCACCGCTTCACGCTCGACGAGGAGGAGGTCGATCTGGGACGGCTCGTCGAGCAGGCATACCAGGCGTTCGCCGAGGAGGCGCGCCGGCGCGACATCGCCTACGAGAAGGCGCTCGCCGCCGACCCGGTCGTGCTCACGGACGGAGACCGCGTGCTCCAGATCGTCAGCAACTTGCTCGACAACGCGTTCACGTGGACGCCGGACGGCGGCCGGGTGGCGCTCGGCCTTTCCGCGGAGAACGGCACCGTGTCAGTGTCGGTGAGCGACTCGGGGCCCGGGATCGCTCCGGAGAAGCACGAGCGCGTCTTCCGCCCCTTCGTGTCCCACGGGAACGGCGAGGGGACGGGCCTCGGGCTCGCGATCGCCCGCGAGCTCGCGCACGCGCTCGGCGGCGAGCTCGACCTCGAGTCGGAGGTAGGGAGCGGCTCGCGCTTCGTGCTCAGCCTGCCGCGGGGGCGTATCCGTGCGCCGGCGCCAGGTCAGGCGCCGCGGCCCTCAAGGCGGTAGACGGGCGCTGCGGCGGGGCGCTCCTCGAGCGCGCGCTCGATCCGGTCGGTTACCCGCTCGATGCGGTCGAGCCGGCCTTCGACGCCGCGCCAGCCGGAGGCGATGAGGTCGACGAGCAGCCCGAAGTCCTCGAGCCGCTCTCTGCGCTCGGCGGCGATCCCGGTCTCGAGGCGCTCGAGCCGACGGATGACCTGCGCCGTCAGCCCGCGCACCTCGGCAATGTGCTGGGCCACCGGCAGCACCTCCGCCCGCATGCCTTGCTCGATCGCCGCGCCGAGCCGCTCGGGCACCTGCGCCTCGAGCTCGGCGGCCTTCTGGGCGAGGTTCTCCAGCCCCACCTTCGCCTGCTCGAGCGCGGCCCCGACGTCAGCCGCCGTGGCGCCCTCAGTCGTCGCCTCGGCGAGGCGCCTGCGGGCCCGTTCGAGCGCCTCGCGATCCACCGACGGCACTCTACTCTTGCCTCCGGACAGGACGAGGAATGAAGACGGAAGAGCTCGACTACGACCTCCCGCGGGAGCTGATCGCCCAGCACCCCCTCCCTCGCCGCGACGAGTCACGGCTGCTCGTGTACGAGCGTGCGTCGGGAGCGGTCCGGCACCGACGGTTCCGGGATCTGCCCGACGAGCTGCCCCAGGGAGCGCTCGTCGCCGTCAACGACACGCGCGTGATCCCTGCTCGCCTCCGGCTCCGTCGCCCGGGCGGCGGAGAAGCCGAGGTTCTCCTGCTCGAGCACGTCGAGGACGGGCTCTGGGAGGCGCTCGCTCGGCCCAGCCGCCGGCTTCGCCCGGGGATGCGCCTCGGTCCCGTGGAGATGGTCGAACCTCTGGGGGACGGCCGCTGGCGAGTGCGCCTCGAGGGCGAGCCGAACGGCGAGGCACCCCTTCCGCCCTACATCACCGAGCCGCTCGACGACCCGGAGCGCTACCAGACCGTCTACGCGGACGAGCGGGGCTCCGCCGCCGCGCCGACAGCGGGGCTCCATTTCACGCCGGAGCTCCTCGCCAGGCTGGACGTCGAGCGGATCACGCTCCACGTCGGCCTGGACACTTTCCGGCCGGTGACGGCCGAGTCGCTCGAGGAGCACGAGATCCACAGCGAGCGCTACCGGGTGAGCGCGCGGGCATGGGAACGTCTCCGCGCCGCAGAGCAGGTCGTCGCGGCGGGCACGACGACGGTGCGGGTGCTCGAATCGCTCGCTCGCGGCGCGCCGCTTGAAGGGCGGACGCGGTTGTTCGTGACGCCGGGGTTCGACTTCCGGCGGGTGGACGCGCTCGTGACGAACTTTCATCTGCCCCGCTCGACGCTTCTCGCGCTCGTGATGGCGTTTGCCGGAGTCGAGGAAACCCGGCGGCTCTACCGCCTGGCGATCGAAGATCGCTATCGCTTCTACTCGTTCGGCGACGCGATGCTGATCCTGTGAATGTCCGCACTCCGCAGAGCCGGCACGGCGGGAGACCTCCGCGGGGCCACCCCTTGCCTCCACCCGCTTTGCGCCCTGCGCTCCTTCCGGCAATGCTCGCCGGCTTCTGGCCCGCGATCACGCGGCGCCAGACTCCACCCTCGCCCTTGCCAAGGCTGCCTGGCCTTGCCTGCGGCCGAGTGCGGCCTCTGGCTTGGTGCTCACGACCCAGAAGTTCGACAGCATCACCGGAAGGAGCACAAGCCGGCGAAGATGCGCGGGTGGCTCGCGCACTGTGCCGAGAGAGGAACGAGAGGCGAACGTGAGCTTCACGGTGACGGCGACGGACGGGCAGGCGCGCGCCGGCGTCCTCCGCACCGTGCATGGCGAGGTTCCGACCCCCGCGTTCATGCCCGTGGGCACCAAGGCGACCGTCAAGGGCCTCGATCCCGAGCGCCTGCGCGAGCTCGGCACGGCGATCCTCCTCGGCAACACCTACCACCTGCACTTCCGCCCCGGCGATGAGCTGATCGCAGACCTCGGCGGCCTCCACAGGTTCATGGGCTGGGACGGCCCGATCCTCACCGACTCCGGCGGCTTCCAGGTGTTCTCGCTCCGCGACACGATCCTGGCCTTCGACGACGAGGGTGTCACCTTCCGGTCCGTCTACGACGGGGAGGCGGCACGTTTCACGCCTGAGGTCGCGGCCGAGATTCAGCGTCGGCTCGGGTCGGACGTCGCCATGTGCCTGGACGTCTGCCCGCCCGCGGACGTCCCGCGCAGCGAGCTCGAGCTCGCAACCGCGCGCACGACCATGTGGGCCCAGCGCCAGCGCGCCGCCGCGCGAGCGGAGGGGCAGCTTCTCTTCGGCATCGCGCAGGGAGGCACAGACGTCGACCTGCGCGCTCGCTCGATCGAGGAGATTTGCGCACTCGACTTCGACGGCCACGCGCTCGGAGGGCTCAGCGTGGGGGAGGACCGGGCACTCATGCTCGACACCGCCGCCTGGTCGGCGCCGCTCCTTCCGGCCGAGAAGCCCCGGTACTTTCTCGGCATCGGGGACCCGGAGGGAATCATCGAGGTCGTCGAGCGCGGGATCGACATGCTCGACTGCGTCCTCCCGACCCGCCTGGGGCGCACGGGCTCCGCCCTCACCTGGAAGGGCCGCCTCAACCTCAAGAACGCCCGCTTCGCGCGCGACGAACGGCCCCTCGACGAAGGCTGCTCCTGCCGCGCCTGCGCGCGCTTCACACGCGCGTACCTGCGTCATCTCGTCAACCAACAGGAGCTGCTCGGGCTGATACTTTTGTCCGAGCACAACGTGCGGTTCCTGCTCGACCTGACCGCCGGCGCGCGCGCCGCGATCGGGCGCGGAGAGCTCGGCGCCTTCAAGGCGGCCGCCTTCGAGCGCCTCGGGACGGCGAGCGAGGTGCCCGGCTAGGAGGCCTCGTGGACGGATCGATCTTCATCTTCATTGCACTGATGGGCTTACTCCTCTGGCTGCTGCTGATCCGCCCGCAGCGGCAGCAGGCGAGGCGGCACCAGGAGATGCTCTCCTCGCTCAAGGTGGGCGACGAGGTCGTCACCGCAGGCGGGATCTACGGCGAGGTCACGGCCATCGACGACGACCGGGTGCAGCTCGAGATCGACGCCGACGTGAAGGTCGCGGTCGCCAGGCGCGCGATCTCGAGCGTCGTGCCGCCCGAGGAGGCGGCCGAGCTCACGGAGCGCGACGAGCCCGGCCTCGAAGCCGACGAAGCGGAGCCGGTCGCGGAGGAGAAAGCCCGCACGTAGCGGAAACCTAGGCAGCGTTGCGCCGCTACCTCCTCATCCTTTTCGCCCTCATCGCCGCTGTCGCCGGCGTGGTCGTCCTCGCGTTCTTCCGGGAGCCGACGCTGGGCCTCGACCTTCAGGGCGGCCTGGAGGTCGTGCTCGAGGCGCGGCCGGAGGAGGGCCGCGAGCTCACGGAGGACGACCTCGACCGCTCTGTCGAGATCATCCGCGACCGCGTCGACAGACTCGGCGTGGGGGAGCCGGAGATCCGCGAGCAGGGGCAGAACCAGATCGCGGTCGGGCTCGCGGGCGTCTTCGACAGGGACCGGGCCACCCGCATCATCGGCCAGACGGCCCTGCTCGCGTTCTACGACCTCCAGGGAGACGCGGCGTCGCAATCGAAGGACGTCCAGGGGCAGATCGTCGCGCGCCCGACGCTCTTGCCGCTTCTCACCGCCGAGGACAAGCTGAAGGAGGGTCAGGAAGCGAGCTCCTGGTACCTCTTCGGCGAGCAGAAGGAGCGGCTCGCGGGGCCCTTCGAGACGAAGCAGGCGCTCCTCGACTCGCTTCCGGGCGGCGAGGCCCCGGAGGGTTCCACCTTCTACGTCGTCCCCAAGGACAGGGTCGTCCTCACCTGCGGCGAGAACGCCCTTTCCTGCCCACCCGGCATCCAGGACCCGCAGCAGACGTTCTACTACCTCTACGAGTACCGGCCGAACGACGAGGAGGACCCGGTCCCCGAGCTCACGGGCGAGGATCTCCAGGCCGACGGGACGCGCCAGGACTTCGACCAGGGCCGGCCGATCGTCACCCTCGACTTCACCGACTCGGGCGGCGACAAGTTCCACGACATCACCCGGAGGCTCGCCCAGCGCGGCGCCCAGCAGGCGAACTTCGCGGGCGTCACCGACAACACGGCGAACGACCCCTACAACCAGCAGTTCGCCATCGTCCTCGACAACGAGATCCGCTCCTACCCCCAGATCGACTTCGACGACAACCCGGACGGCATCGCGGGCGGGAACGCGCAGATCACCGGCCTCGAGGGGTTGGAGGAGGCGAAGGACCTCGCTCTCGTGCTGCAGACGGGTGCGCTGCCGGTCGAGTTCGTGCAGGTCGAGAGCACGGACATCTCGGCCACGCTCGGCGAGGACTCGCTGCGGGAGGCGCTCATCGCCGGCATCGGCGGCCTCGCCGCGGTCGCGCTCTTCCTCCTCCTCTTCTACCGCTTCCTCGGCGTCATCGCGATCCTCGGCCTCGCCATCTACGCGGTCTTCCTCTACGGGGCCATGCTCCTCTTCAACGTGACGCTCACCCTGCCGGGCTTCGCCGGCCTCATCCTCACGATCGGCGTCGCCGCGGACGCGAACATCGTCATCTTCGAGCGGATCAAGGAAGAGGTGCGCGCGGGCAAGTCCGTGCGCGCGGCCATCGGGCGTGGGTATCGCCTGGGGTTCAACACGATCGTGGACGCGAACGTGGTCACGGCTATCACGGCGGCGATTCTCTTCGCGGCGGCGACGGGCGGCGTGAAGGGCTTCGCCCTCATGCTCCTGATCGGGACGGGCATCTCGATGGTCACCGCGGTGCTCGCCACGCGCGCGCTCCTCGGCCTCCTGGCCGGCTTCCGCTGGTTCGACAACCCGGCCTTCATGGGCGCGAGCGCGCAGAAGATCCCGGCCTGGCAGCGGGTCGACTTCATGGGGAAGCGCAACTGGTGGTTCGCGCTCTCGGGGACGGTGCTGCTGATCGGGGTGGTCTCGCTCGGCGTCCAGGGCCTGAACCTCGGCATCGACTTCAAGGGGGGGAGCCAGGTCACGTTCGAGACTCCCCAGCCGGTCGCGGTCGAGGACGTGCGCCGCGAGGCCGCCGCCATCGCCGGCTCGAACGCCGTCATCCAAGGGCGCGGCGATCTCAGGGACGGCGGCTATAGGGAGTTCCAGATCAAGACCGAATCGCTCGCGCCGGGCGAGCAGACCGGGCTCAAACGGGCGCTCGAGCGGGAGTTCGACGCCGCCTCGATCGGCGTGAAGAACGTGTCGGCGAGCTTCAGCCAGCAGATCCTGCGCAGCGCGCTCATCGCGATCACGTTCTCCCTGCTCCTCCTCGTTCTCTACATCTGGTGGCGGTTCGGGTTCAAGTACTCGCTGCCGGTCCTCGCCGCTCTCGTCCACGACATCCTCGTCACGCTCGGGATCTACTCGTTCACCGGCCGGGAGGTGACGACCTCGACCGTGGCGGCCGTGCTTACGATCCTCGGCTACTCGATCTACGACACGATCATCATCTTCGACCGCGTGCGCGAGAACGTGCCGCTGATGCGCAAGTCGAGCTTCGCGGCGATCGCCAACCAGTCGCTCTGGGAGACGGTGCGCCGCTCCCTGGCGACGTCGTTCATCACGCTCCTCCCCGTCTCGGCGCTCCTCGTCTTCGGCGGGGACACGCTCAAGGATTTCGCCTTTGCACTGCTCATCGGCATCGGGTCGGGCGCCTACTCCACGATCTTTATCGCCACGCCGATCCTCACGATGATCAAGGAGCGCGAGCCGGAGTGGGAGAAGCGCAAGAGCGCCGGCCTGCGCGAGAAGCTCGAGCTCACCCAGGACGTCGACGGCAAACCGGTCGCCGTGGAGGAGGAGGAGCCGGAGCCCGTCTCCGTCGTCGAGCCGGAGCCGGCGCTCCCCGACGAGCCGGCCGCCGCGGCGGCGCGGCGGGAGGCGCGGCGTAAGCGGCGGCGGGCGAGGCCGCATGGACG
>JBOHAJ010000152.1:0-3262 GCA_050697715.1 Gaiellaceae bacterium | reverse complement strand
GCGTACTCCAGGCGCAGGTGAGAGCCGCCGCCGCCCTCGCATTCGCGTCTGCGCTCGCCCTCGCGTGGGCGGCGGCCGCTCCGGCCTTCCTCGACGCGGGCGCGGGCAGGCTCGTCGTCGCGCCGCCGCCGGACCCACCCGCTCCGCGGATCGCCTGGCGAGATTCGGTCTCCGTGGGAACGACGTCGGCTGGGCGGCTCGTCCGCGGGGTGCGCCTGCCGGCTGAGGGTACTCACTTCTTCACCTGGGACCCGCTCCTCCACCGCGCGCCCAACCGGAGCTGGCGGCGCTGGGGCACGGACCGGCTCGTCCGGCTCGTGCTGCGGGTGATCCGGGAATACGCGACCGCGCATCCGGAGGCCCCGCGCGTCGGCGTGGGCGACCTCAGCCGCCCTCGCGGAGGGCCGTTCGGCCCGAAGCACGTCTCGCACCAGAACGGGCTCGACGCGGACGTGTACTACCCGCGGATCGATCGGCGCGAGCGGCCGCCCCGGCGCGTGGCCCAGATCGACCGCCGGCTCGCGCAAGACCTCGTCGACCGCTTCGTGCGCGCAGGGGCGGAGATCGTCTACGTCGGTCCGAACACCGGCTTCACCGGTCCGGACGACGTGGTCGAGGTCCTCTGGAACCACGACAACCACCTCCACGTCCGCATTCGTGCTACGACACGCTGAGCAATGCGCCGTCTGGGAACCGCGCTCGTGGTGGCGGCCGTGCTCGCGCTGGGAATCGCGGCCGCCGTGGACGCCCTGCGCTCCCGCGAGGCGGCCGCGCCCGCGCTGCCCCGTCCGCCGCCGGTCGACCGAGCCGAGCTGGTCGCCTCGCTCCGCGAGGCCGGAGTCTCCGGGGTCCTCACCTTCGCGGACGCGCGCTGCCGACTCCGCGCGGTCACGCTGCCCGACCTGCTGCCGCACCCCGCCCCGGCGATCCGGGCCTGCCGGGTGCCGCCGAGCCCGGGTCGCATGCTCCGTTTCGGGCGACCCGGCGGCGATCCCCAGCGCATCGTCGTCGCACGCTGCCGGCGCGGTACGGTGGAAGTCGGCCCGCTCGGCGGCCGGCCCTTCGCGCGCTTCCGCGGGTGCGCGCCCGCGTGGAGGCCGGACGGGACGCTCACCGCCGTACGCGACGGCGCCGTTCTCGAGCTCGCGAGCTCCCGCGTCCTCCTCTCGCGCAGCGACCTCGCGGACGCGTTCTCGCAGGCGGGCTGGACTCGCCTCGACTACGCGGTGGAGGAGATTGCGTGGCTCGACTCCGAGACGCTCGTCGCCATCGTTCGCGCAGGAGAGCAGGGCCGGGAGCTTCTAACCGTCTTCAGGCAGGGCCGGCTTGCCGCGACGCCGCTCGTAGACGACGACCTGAGCGCGCTGCGGACGAGTCCCGACGGGCGGAGCGCGGCCGCGACGGGCAGCGGGCACGTGCGCGTCCTGGCGCTCGACGGCCGGCGCATGGCGCTGCCGCGCGGAGCGGTCGGAGTCGCCTGGTCACCCGACGAACGCTGGACAGCGGTCGCCACCGGCAACGGCATCCTCCTCCTGGGGGAGGGGCGGGGCCGGCTGGGCGTCCTCCGCTTGCCCATCGCGGCCGCCGACCTCGTCTGGCGGTGAGCCGGCGGCCCATCACCGGGCTGGTGGTGGTCGCGCTCGGAGGGATCGGCGTCGCCGCGGCCGTGGACGCGCTCGTTCGCGACGGCGAGGGAGCTGGGCCCACCGCCACGAATTCCGCGGAGAACGACGCCGTGAAGGCGCTGCGCACGGCCGGGATCAATGGCGACCTGACCTACGCGGACGAACGCTGTCGGCTCCACGCCCTCACGCTGCCCACCCGGCACCTCGAGGCCGAAGCTGCCGCTTTCGCTTCACGGCGGAAGGCGAAGTCTTCTTCGGCGAGGCGGTGCCGTCCCCGTTCGGCGGGCAGCTGAAAGCCCGCTGCGGGAGGAGCTTCGTCGAGGTCAGGCTTCCGAACGGAGACCTCTACGCTCGCTCGCCCGGGTGTGCTCCGGCCTGGAAGCCGGACGGAGTGCCCACTTTCATTCGTGGAGGTGAGCTGCTCCAGTTCGCTCCCTGCTCAGGCGACCGGGTCGGCGAGCTGCCGGTCCGCTGCTCCCGCGTCCTCGTGTCGAGGCAAGAGCTCGTTCGCGCCTTCCGCCGAGTTGCCTGGCCCGGATCCGAGTTCTTCATCGAGGAGGTCCTCTGGCTGACGGCCAACCGCTTCGCCGGGGTGGTCCGGACGGCGGGCCAAGGCTCGCGCGGGGATGTCGTCGTCATCGTCAACGGGCGCCGGTTGGTCTTCCCGCCCGCGGTGGCCGGGGGTGCGATCTTCGAGCTGCGTGTCAGTCCGCGGGGAGGCTTTGTGGCGGCCCGGTCTTCCCGGGGAGCAGTCATGCTGACCCGGCAGGGGCGATTCGCCCCCTTGCCGCTGGGAGCCGAGGTGGTGGCCTGGTCGCCCGGCGAAGAGAGGATCGCCGTCGTGAGGGGCGGTGAGATCGCGTTCTTCGAGCTAGACGGGACGACGGCGGCCGGTGTCCGCTTGCCCATCGCGGCCGCCGACCTCGTCTGGCGCTAGCTTCTCGGCTCTACACTGGCGCCGTGCCGTTTGACCCGCTCACGGACGAGCAGCGCGAGATCCGGGAGCTCGTCCGCACGATCGCGCGCGAGCGCATCGCGCCCCGGGCGGCGGAGATCGACGAGACGGGCGAGTTTCCCTGGGACATGGTGGAGCTCTTCCGCGAGCACGAGATCTTCGGGCTCCCCTTCGAGGAGCGCTACGGTGGGACGGGGACGGGCACGCTCATGGTGCTCGTCGCGATCGAGGAGATCTCCAAGGTCTGCGCCACGACGGGCCTCATCCTCGCCCTCCAGGAGCTCGGCGCCCTCGCGATCAAGAACGACGGGACCGAGGAGCAGAAGGAGCGCTACCTGCCCAAGCTCGCGAGCGGCGAGTGGCTTCCCGCCTACGCGCTGTCGGAACCGGGGTCGGGCTCCGACGCGGCAGCCATGCGCACGGAAGCGCGGCGGGAAGGCGACGAGTACGTGCTCAACGGGTCGAAGCGCTTCATCACGAACGCCGGCGTCGCGAGCCTCTACGTCGTCTTCGCCAAGACCGACCCGGGCGAGGGTCACGGTGGGATCTCCGCGTTCCTCGTGGAGAGCGAGGCCCCCGGCTTCGAGGTCGGTCGCCTGGAGCCCAAGATGGGGATCAAGGGCTCGACCACCGGGGAGGTCTTCTTCACGGACTGCCGCGTGGCCGCCGTGAACCGCATCGG
>JBOHAJ010000151.1:0-2911 GCA_050697715.1 Gaiellaceae bacterium | reverse complement strand
GCGGCGCACAAGCTCGGAGTCGAGACGTCGGCGGCCCACCCGCTCGCTCCTTCGTCTAGGAGGCGTTCGAGGACTTCCGACGGGACCCCGTCGCCTTCGACGGCGTCTTCCGGGAAGCTGTCTTCTTCCGCGAGCCGGTCGTGCCGGCCGCGGCCCTGCGACCGGATGCCGTCGCGCCGGTCGCTCGTTCCAGGTCTCGCACGCGCTTGCGGAGCGCGTCGAGCTCGTCCTGCGTCGCCGCGCCCATCGAGCGCATCTGCGAGACCACCTCCTTGCGGACGGCCTCGCGGAGACGCTGTGACAGCTCGATCAGCTCTCCCGCGGTCTTCGCGACTTGATCCTTCGCCGCGCCGGGCTCGAGGTATCGCTTGGCCAGCTGCTGGGCCTTCGCCGGGCTCAGCTGCCCCATCACGACGTCGAAGGTCTTCTTGATGTCGTCGAGCACCATCGGTCCTCCATCCGTCCCTTGGCCATCGGCCCCTGGTCCCTGGCCCTTGGTCCCTGGCCGTTCCTCGGCGATCCGTTCGGAAACGTCCTCCGGCAGGATACCCGCCGTCCCCACGGGCCGAGCCTCGTCACACGAGAGCGGTGAGATCGTCGACGATGAACGTCGGCTTCCACCAGGAAGCCTCTCCATCCTCGCGACGAGCCGTCCCCGTCAGCACCAGTGCCGAGTCCCAACCCAGGCGTGAGGCGCCCGCGATATCGGTGTCGAGCCTGTCACCTACGACGAGCGGGAGGCCGCCGCCAGCCGAGGCGAGGGCGCGCTCGAACAGTGGGGCCTCAGGCTTGCCGACGACCTCTCCTCGTCTCCCGGTCGTGGTCTCGATCGCGGCGAGGAGCGCGCCCGCGCCGGGCCAGGACTCTCCCCCGGGCGCCGGGAACGACGGGTCCGCGTTGGATGCCACGAGTGAGGCACCTCGCTCAACGAGGACCGAGGCGTCCTTCAGCTTCGTGTAGTCGGCGCCTCGATCGAACCCCACCACCACGACGTCGACGTCGCGCGAGGATGCGCCGACGACCCGGATCCCGGCGTCGGCCAGCGCCTTCAGAAGCCCCTCCTCGCCGACCACGAAGGCCGCTCGGACGCCTCGCTCGGCCAGCAACGTCGCCGTCGCGAGCGCCGAGGTGACGACCTCCTCGAGCTTCGCGTCCACCCCGACCGTCGCGAGGCGCTCGGTCACCTGCGCCGGCGTCCGGCTCGAGTTGTTGGTCACGAAGGCGATGCGCTTGCCCGCCTTCCGGAGGGCCGCGACCGCCTCGGACGCCCCGGGGATCGGCTCGGGCCACCGGTACAGGACGCCGTCGAGATCGAGCAGGACCGCGTCGTAGGGGTCCGCGAGCACGCGTCAGGCGGAGAGCCGCTCGAGCGCCCTGACATAGTCCGCTACGTCGGGACGAAGGACGACCGCCAGCTTCGCGTGCCCGCGGGCTCGGGAGCGCTGGCCAGTGCGCTCACAGGCGAGCGCCAGCGCGAAGTGCGCGTAGTCGTCGGAGGGGTTGAGCTGTACCGCCTTGGCGAACTCACGACGAGCGCGCGACGCTCGGCCGCACGCGAAGAGCGCGCGGCCGAGCGCCTCGCGGATCGAAGCCTTCTCGGGTTCCAGCAGCTTCGCCCGGGACAGGAGCATCACCGCCTGGTGCGGGTGGCCGCCGGAGAGCATGGAGCAGCCCCTCGCGTAGAGGTCGTACGCCGACCCGTCTCTCGCGTCCGACTCCACCATCACGGCCCGTCCGGTGCTCGGCCCCGCCCTCGCCACGACGCGCTCTCCACCGCTCGACGTTAGCAGCGCCGCGGTGGAGGCCGCGCGAGTATGGATCCTTCCCAACTGCATGAGCACCGACGGAGGCAGCCGCGCCACGACCGGAGCAGGGAGGAGGCGCTCTGCGAAGGGCTTGGTCAGAGGTCTCGAAGACCGATCACGCGATGGGTCGTCCGATCCGCATGGTCGGCACGCACGGTGATGCACCCCTCCCGCCCCAGGGTCGGGCGGAGGAGAGGCGCTCGGTTGACAGTCGGGTGAAACTTCCAGAAGGGAGGTGATCGGATGCGGCGACGGAGGGGACACTTTCACTCGCTGGGACTCGTGTCGGTCTCCGCGGCGCTCCTGACGTTGGGAACCCTTCCGCTGGAGGCTTTTGCGGAGTCGATGCCGTCGACCCCGGACCGGGCCGTGGATGCCTTCGTCCTGACCTCAGACCGGTTGGGCCCGGCCAAGAAGCCACCCGTGCCGACACCGTCGCCGAGCCCCGCCCCGACACCTTCGCCGACAGCGGCCCCGACATGGTCGCCCTCACCGACGAGCGGCGTGTCGGCTGAGCCTTCGGGGCCCGGGACGATATCCGGTTCCGTCTCCGATAGCGCGCCAGTGACTCCGCAACGCGAACGGCTGGGAGACTCCATCGTCGGCAAGAACGCTCTGGACGATGGCGAAAGCGTGCAGGGTCGCACAAGCTCATTCATCGAGTCGTTGGCTTCGATCCTCCAGAATCTCGTTTCAACCGAGGATACGGCTGTCAGAGCGGCCGAGCGTACGTCCCTTTGCCCTGGTTCCGCGTGCGGATCCATCCTCAACGCGATCGGGACAAAGCCGGCCCTCGTCCTGATCTGTGTCGTCCTGCTGGTCGCCGGAGCACTGGCGTTCCGTGTCTGGAGGCGGCGGACGAACATCGCTGCGTACGCGAGAACGTCTGAGCGGGATGGATGATCCGCCAGTGAGGACCCGTGAGGATCCGAGCACCCAGTTGACTTCCTTCATTCGCCGGCGTGTCACGCGGCGGGTTGCTCGAGCTTCTTGATCCCCGTGGCCACCACCTCCGTCAGGCTCCGGGCTCCCGCTCCGCTCCGATAGAACCGCCGGACGAGGTGCCCGTGCACGAGCACGGCGTCGCCCTTCGCGATCCCGTCGAC
>JBOHAJ010000150.1:0-5152 GCA_050697715.1 Gaiellaceae bacterium | reverse complement strand
CCCACGACTTCGGGGCCCACGCCGAGCTCCGCCGCCACAACCGAGGCGCCGTGCTCGACCGAGCGGTCGATGCCGAGGAGCTCCGTGTCCTTGCCGCCGATCCGGAGGACGACCGCCTCGCCGTCCACTTCGACCCTGAAGTTGCGGTTCGTGATGCCGCCGCCCAACGGTTCCACGCGGGCATCCCGGCCAGGCCAGAGCCGCTCGACGATCTCCTCGGGGGGCACCGGGCGATACTACGCCCCTCGTGGAGCTGATCGAGCATCCGGAGTCGGTCACGATCGTCGCCGTCGAGGGCGACGAGATCGTCCTCGTCCGGCAGTCGCGGCCCGGCGCGAACGGGAGGACGCTCGAGCTCCCCGCCGGCTGCCTGGAGCCCGGCGAGACGCCTGAGCAGGCGGCGGCCCGCGAGCTGGAGGAGGAGTGCGGGCTCGCCGCGGGCTCCTGGCGGAAGCTCGGCGCCTTCTGGGCGGCGCCGGGGTACTCGACCGAGTTCGTCCACGTCCTCGAGGCGTCGGAGCTCGTGAGCGTCGGCTCCCCCAGGCTCGACGAGGACGAGGACGTCGTCGTGGACCGCCTGCCGCTCAAAGGCGTGATGAATGAGCTCTCGGACGCGGGCTCGCTCGCCGCCCTGGCCCTCTGGCTCGGCGGCTGAGAAGACGCGTCAGACGCCGAGCAGGGCGATGCCGGCGACGACGAGCACGGCGCCGAGGAAACGCTCCGGCCCGACGTGCTCCCGGAGGAAGAGAGCGGCGCCGACGGTCGCGATCACGACGCTCGTCTCGCGCACCGCGGCGACGGGGGCCGCCGCCGCCAGCTGGAGAGCCGCGAGAACGAGCGCGTAGGCGCCGAACGTCGCCAGCCCTGCTACGAGGGTGGCCGCGTTGGCCTCCGCCCGCAGAGCGGACCTCCCTTTCAGCGCGAGGGTCCCGCCTGCGTAGAGCGCCACGGGACCGACGAGGGAAACCTCCAGGTACGTGATCGGGTTGCCGTGCTCGATCCCCACGTTGTCGATCAGCGTGTAGCCGACGATCGTCCCGGCGATAGCGAGCCCGAACGCGACGCCCACCGGATCGGTGTCTCCCCGGAGCCCTCGCACGAGCACCACCCCCAGCCCGACGAGGCAGACGCCGGCGGCCTGCACGGCCGAGGTACCCGCTCCGAGCGCCGCCGCGCCCACCGCCAGCACGCCGACCGGCGCAAGCCCGCGTGCGAGCGGATAAACGAGCGACAGCTCCGCGCGTCGATACGCCGCTCCCAGGAGCACGAAGTAGAGGAGGTGGAAGGCGCCGGTGCCGGCGACGTAGGGCGCGGCGGCCGCGTCCAGCTCCCACACCAGAGCCGCCACGGGCGCGAACGCGACCACGGCAACGACGAGGGCCACGGCCGTCGCCGCCTCCGCATCCCGGGCCCGGGCGATGAGGATGTTCCAGAGCGCGTGGACGAACGCGGCCGCGAGAGCGAGCGCGAAGGCGGAGGCCGGCACCGCGATAGTCTCTCGCCTCGATGCGCGCGCGCGCCGTCGTCTTCGACTTCAACGGCACCCTCTCCGACGACGAGCCGATCCTCTGCGAGATCCTCCAGGAGCTCTTCGCGGAGCAGGGACACCCACTGAGCGCCCAGGAGTACTTCGACGAGCTCGCGGGACTCTCCGACCCTCAGATCGTGCGCGCCTGGCTGGGTGACGACCACCCCGCCAGAGAGGAGGTGCTGGAGGAGCGGATCTCGCGCTACCGGCGGCGGGTCGCGGACGGGTCCACCATCCCCGAGGAGGCTCGACAGGCGGTCCGCTACGCGGGCGAGCGCGTCCCCGTAGCCGTCGTGTCCGGTGCGATGAGAGCGGAGATCGAGCCGGTGCTCGCCGCCGCCGGCCTCCTCGACCTGTTCGGCGTGATCGTCGCCGCCGACGACGTCACGCACGGGAAGCCGCACCCTGAGAGCTACGAGGTTGCGCTCGCCCGCCTGGACGGGGACCTCGGGGCAGCCGACGTGCTCGTCCTCGAAGACACCGAAGCCGGGATCGCCGCGGCCAAGGCGGCGGGTATGCGCTGCGTTGCTGTCCTCGGGACGCTCGCGCCCGAGCGGCTGGCTGCCGCGGACGAGGTCGTGGAGTCGCTCGGAGTCGACGTCATGAGACGGTTGCTCGGATGATCGTCATCGCGCACCGCGGCGCCTCCTGGGACGCCCCCGAGAACACCCTGGAGGCCTTCGAGCTCGCCGTCGAGCAAGGCGCCGACTACGTCGAGTTCGATGTCCGCGCGGCGCCGGACGGCACGCTCGTCGTGGCGCACGACCCCATCGGCGAACGGCGTCCGCACATGCCCACGCTCGACGCGACCCTGGAGGCGCTCCGCGGCCGGGTCGGCCTCGCCCTCGAGATCAAGGAGCAGGGAACGACGGAGCGCGTGCTCACGGCGCTCCGCCGGCACCGGATCGAGCCGGACACGCTCCTCGTCCTCTCCAGCCGCATTCGCGCCCTCCTACTCGTCCGCCGGCGCCGGCCCGACGTTCGGTGCGTGCTGCACCTGGGACGGCGTCCCGACCCGACGGCGGCGACCGGGTTCTGGGGCGTGGGGTTCCGGGACCGTTCGGCGGCTCCGCGAAAGATCGCGCTCGCGCAGTCGTTCGGCCTCGCCGTCACCGTCTTCACCGTCAACGAGGAGCCGCGCATGCGCGAGCTCGCCGGCCTCGGCGTCGACGGGATCATCAGCGACCGACCGGTAGTCCTGCGGGAGACGCTCGCGGGCCTGAGGGTGAAGTGAGCGAGCGCCCCAACCTCGTCTTCATCGTGTGCGACACCCTTCGCCGGGATCACGTCGGCGCCTACGGGAACACGACGATCCGCACGCCGAGCATCGACCGCCTCGCCTCCGAGTCGGTCGTCTTCGACCACCACGTCATCTCGTCGTTCCCGACGATGCCCGCACGGGCCGACTTCCTGACCGGCCGCTTCGCCTACACCTTCATGGGCTGGGAGGCCCTCCCCGCGGGCGTCGAGACGCTCCCCGCCGTCCTCTCCGCCGCGGGCTACCTGACGATGGGCGTCGCGGACACGCCCTTCCTGATCCGGAACGGCTACGGCTACGACCGCGGTTTCGACGACTTCATCTGGGTTCGCGGCCAGGGGGACGACACCCGCCCCGAGGAGCGCTCCGACGCCCGCCTGACGTGGGTCTCGGAGGCCGACCGCCTCGTCGCCCGCACCATGACCGAGGCCGAGCGCTGGCTCGAGCGCCACTACCGGGAGCCGTTCTTCCTGTACGTGGACACCTGGGACCCGCACGAGCCCTGGGACGCGCCCGACTACTACGCCGCCCTCTACAAGCCGGACTACGACGGCCGGCACATCTACCCCTCCTACGGCAAGTGGCGGGAGCACGGCCTGACCGACGAGGACATGGAGACGGTCCGCGCCACGTACTGCGGCGAGGTGACCATGGTCGACCGCTGGGTCGGCCACCTGCTGGAGAAGCTCGACGTGCTCGGGATCCGCGACCGCACCTACGTCGTCTTCACCTCCGACCACGGCTTCTACTTCGGGGAGCACGACTACTTCGGGAAGGCCGACTGGTTCCACGATCCGGACGCGGTCGTCGCCGCCGGCGCGGACGTGCCGGACTGGCTCCCGGAGTCCTGGCTGCTGACGATCGGCTGGTCGCCGCTCTACCAGGAGCTGACCCGCGTCCCGCTCATCGTCCGAGGGCCCGGTCTCGAGCCGGGGCGGCGCTCGGCGCTCACGACGGCACCCGACATCCCCGCGACGATCCTCGACCTCGCAGCCGTCCAGCCGCCTCCGGCGCTGGCGGGCCGCTCGTTTCGACCCGTCCTCGCCGGCCGGGAGGACGAGCACCGCCCCTTCGTGATCAGCTCATGGCCGCTCTACTTCGCCGCGGGGGAGATGACCTCGGCTGTCGACTCGCGGACCCGCCGCATCGCCAACTACATGCCGCTCACGGTGACGACGCGGACGCGCTCGCTCATCCTCGGGGGCGCGGAGGAGGAGCCCGAGCTCTACGACCTCGTGGCCGACCCTGGGGAGCAGGTGAACGTCTGGCGCGGAGGCTCGGAGGAAGGAGCCCGCCTGGCGCGCGAGGCCGTCGCCTTCCTCGAGGAGCAGGGGACGCCGGAGCGCCACCTCGAGCCGCGACGGTCTGCCCTCCGCGCCTTCGCGCGCTCCTGACCCGGCCTCTTTACTCTCGCGCTTCTCCGCAGTAGGATCGCCCTGTTGCGTCATGCGCAACACCGTGCAAACTGTGGATCGCGCTCTGCAGATCCTCGAGTCCTTCGAGGGTGAGGCAGAGGTGCGCGGCGTGAGCGAGCTGGCGGCGAGGCTCGGGGTGCATCGCAGCACCGCCTCTCGCCTCGCCGCCACGCTCGAGGCGCGGGACTTCCTGGAGCGCGTGCCGGGAAGCGACGTCTTCCGCCTCGGCCCGCGGCTCGGCCGCCTCGGCCTCCTCGCCTCGCGCCACCGCGACCTGATCGAAGCGGCACGGCAGCCGATGGAGGAGTTCGCGTCCCGCACGGGGGAGACCGTGACGCTCGCGATCCGTGACGGCAACGAGGCGATCACGATCGCGCAGCTCGACGCCCGCTACGTCGTCACGATCAAGAACTGGGTCGGGCGCCGCACGCCCCTGCACTGCACCTCGGACGGAAAGATCCTGCTCGCGTTCGGGAGCGGGCGCCTCCCGCCCGGGCCGCTGCGGCGGCTGAGCGAGAGCACGGTCAGATCGAAGGCCGAGCTCGCGAGACAGCTCGAGGACGTTCGCACCCGAGGCTGGGCGAGCGCGCTCGGGGAGCTCGAGGTCGGCCTCCACGGCGTCGCGGCGCCGGTGCTCGACGGCTCGAGGAGGTGTCTCGCCGCCCTCGGGGTGTCGGGCCCGTCCTATCGCCTGCCCTCGGAAGCGCTCTCCGCTCTCGCGGAGGAATGCGCACTCGCGGCCGAGGAAATCGGGACTCGCATCGTCGCGGCGAACAACGGTGTCTAGGAGAGGAGGAGACGTGTCCCCACCCAACGACGAGTTCTTCGAGCGGCTCACGCGGGAGGAGCTGCTCAGGCGCGGAGCCGGCTTCGCTGTCGGCGTGAGCGTGCTCGGCGTCGCCGCGGCCTGCGGCGGCGATGATGAGGAGGGAGCGCAGCCCGGCGCAGAGG
>JBOHAJ010000149.1:0-9300 GCA_050697715.1 Gaiellaceae bacterium | reverse complement strand
GCCTCCGACGGCCGGGTCGAGCTCCTCCTCTTCCAGGACGGCGCCGACCACCCGGCCCGGCGCTGCCCGGCGTGCGGGCGCGTCGCGGCCGAGGAGAGCAAGTGTCCGCTCGACGGCACGCAGATGGAGCCCTCCGACGACGGCCTGGACCTCGCCGTCCACCAGACTCTCGCCCACGGAGGCACCGTCTGGGCCGTGCGCCACGGCCGCGACCTCGATCCCGTGGAGGGGATCGGGGCGCTCCTCCGCTACTAGACGCCGCTACTAGCGCTGACCCGCCGCCTCGCGCGCTTCGACGAGGCTCGCGGCCGCCAGCGGAAGCTCGAAGAAGAACGTCGAGCCCTCCTGCTCCCGTGACGCGACCCAGATCCGCCCGCCCATCCTGCGGACGAGCTCCCGGCAGATGTAGAGGCCGAGCCCCGTGCCGCCCACGCCTCGCGTGAGGTCGGGATCGAGCCGGTAGAACTTCTCGAAGATCCGCTCCTGCTCGCCGAGCGGGATGCCGAGCCCCTCGTCGCGCACCGCGAACAGCACGCGGCCTTCATGAGGCTCGAGGGCGACGTGTACAGCCCCGCCCGCCGGCGAGTACTTGATCGCGTTCTCGAGGAGGTTCGAGAGCACCTGACGCATCATGTCCGGGTCGGCCGCGATGGACGGGACGCCGCTGGGGGCGGTCAGCTCGATCGAGATCCCGTCCGGCAGGTGGACGCGTGCCGCCTCGACGACCTCCTGGGCGAGTGCAGACGGATTGCAGCTCTCGACGAAGAGGGGGAAGGTGCCGGCGTCCAGCCGGCTCGCCGCGAGCACCTCGTTGATGATGCGCGCGAGGCGGTCCGACTCGCTGACGATGACCGCCAGCAGCCGATCGCGGTGCTCAGGGCTGATCTCGAAGTCGGAACGGCGAAGCGTCATCGCGGCGCCGTAGACGGCGGCGAGCGGCGTCCGCAATTCGTGGGAGACCGTGGCGACGAAGTCGCTCTTCAGCTTGTCCAGGCCGCGCTCCTCCGTGATGTCGCGGAACGCGTAGACGCACCCGTCCGGGAATTCGACGGCGGAGATGGTGATCCAGAGCTCCCGGCCGCCCACGTCGAAGGGAAGGGTTTCCGCGTGCCGCGCCGCCGAGCCGGGGACGCTCGTGACCGGGACCAAGGGGGCGAAGGACTCCCATCCGGGGAGGGCCTCCGCCGGCGGCCTTCCGAGCACCCGCTCCGGAGGGAGGCCCGTGATCGCAGCTGCCGCGGGGTTCCAAAGGCGGATGCGCCCGCCCCCGTCCACGAAGAAGACCCCGTCGCCGACGTGTGCGAGCACTCGGCCGGCCCGCTCGCGCTCGTCGGCGAGCTCCTCGGCGAGGCGGGCGCGCTCCAGCACGTCGGCGGCCTCGTTGGCGATCAGCGCCGCGAGGGCGACGGAGACGTCGTCGAAGCGCTGCGGTGCGGTGAGCGCGTAGAAGGTCACTGTGCCGATGGGACGGCGCTCGTGCCTGAGGGGCACGATGAGCGCGCTCTTCGCCCCGATCGAGAGCGCAAGCGACATCTTCAGCTGACGCTCGGCCGCGACGTCCTCGACGACGATCGGTCGACCTTCGGAGAGAAGGCGCTGGTTGAAGGCGTCGCTCACCTCGATCTCGAACCCGCGCCAGCCCTCGTCCCGCATGCCGCTGGCGGCCTTGCCGCGGAGGATCTTCCCCGCCTCGTCGTAGAGGAGGAGGATGCACGCGTCGGCGCCCACGACCGGCCGCGCCGCGTCCAGGACGGCCGCCCCGATGTCCTCAACGGAGCCCGTTCTCGAGGTGAGCCGCGCGATCGCTGCGAGCGCTTCGAGCTCGCGGATGCGGCGAGGCCGGTCGGAGCTCTCCCGCACGGTCTCGCGTCCACGGCGGGAGATGAGCGCCAGCCAGACGAACGCGCCCAGCCCGGCGGCCACGGCGGAGACGGCGACGAAGGCGTCGGAATCGAGAGTACGGTCGCCGCTCAGGACAGAGCTGAACAAGAAGAGCTGCTGGACCGCCGCCCCGAGCAGGAGCAGCGCGAAGGGGAAGAACACGATCCCGGCCTGGAAGCGCCTCTGCCGCCGCCAGATGCCGAGCGCGAGCATGGCAAGCCCGAGGTAGGCGATGCCGAGCCAGAGGAAGAACCAGGCGACTCCCAAGGCGCGTCCCTCACGGAGTATAGGAAGGACGCTGGCCAGGAAGGACGCCGGCGCGGGGCGGATCAGCGTCGCGCGGCTACGCGGCGTCGAGCGCCTGGGGGAGCTCCTGGAGCGTCACCGCCTCCTCGGCGGAGCCCTCGTGGAGCTGCGAATCGGCAGCACGCTCGAGCTTCGACTCGAAGCGCCCCAGCCGCCTCTCCGCCTCCGAGTACTTCGACTGCGCGCGGCCCAGGTGGGTGCCG
The DNA here is from genome assembly GCA_050697715.1 of Gaiellaceae bacterium. Taxonomy (GTDB): domain Bacteria; phylum Actinomycetota; class Thermoleophilia; order Gaiellales; family Gaiellaceae; genus DASQWP01. The sequence goes on along the minus strand of JBOHAJ010000149.1, from coordinate 6,910 downwards.
ACGAGCTCGAAGTCCTCCTTGAAGCGCCCGAAGTCGCGTCCGAGCTGCGCCGTATAGGCCATGACCTCGCGGGCGTGGGCCTCGATCTGGAGGCCCTTGAAGCCGAGAATCACGACGAGCAGGTACGCGTGCAGCGTCGAGGGCGAGACGGGGATGACCTTGCGCTCGAGCGCGTACGCGAGCGGGCTCGAGTCCCCTCCGATCCGGTTGCAGACCAGCTCGTAGTAGACGGCCTCGGCCGGCAGGTACATCAGCGCGAACTCGTACGTGCCTTCGTCGGGCCGGATGTACTTGGAGGCGATCGCGTCCACGTGGCCCTTCACGTCCCGGGAGAACTGCTTCGCGTGCAGCTCCCGCTCGGCGTCGCTCTCCGCCTCGACGAGCCGGGGGAAGTTGTCGAGCGGGAACTTCGCGTCCACGGGCCCGAGCGAACGGTCGAGCCTGATGACCGCGTCCACGCGCTCGCCGCCCTTGAACCCGTACTGGAGCTCGAACTTGTCCGCCGGGAACGTATCGGCGAGCAGGTTGGCGAGGAGGAGCTCGCCGAAGCCGCCTCGCGCCTTCGGCGGCCGGAGCGCCTGCTCCAGGCGCGCCAGATCCTTGGCGCGGTCGAGCATCTGGGCGTTCGCTTCGCCGAGGCGGCCGAGCTGGCGGTTGATCTCCGTCGCAGTGCGGGTCGCGCTCTCGAGCCGCCCGTCCACCCGGCGGTCGAGCTCTCCCAGTCGGCGGTCCAGAGTCTCGACCATGCCGACGAGGCGCCGGTCGACCTCCGAGTTGCGCTCGGCGAGCCGGGCGCTCGTGTCGCGGCCCAGCCGCACGACCAGATAGGCGACGGCGGCAATACCGCCGACGACGGCGAGGAGGACGAGAAGGTCTGCCATTGGACCCGCGAACGCTAGTCCGCGGGTCGGACGGCAGACCTCATTCGCGTCTAGAGCTGCTCTTCCTGGGCCTTCTCTTGTGCTGCCTGCTCGCGCGCCTCCTGCGCGATGTCCTCGTGCTCGTGCGCGAGCTCCTCGGCCTCGGCCGCCGCTTCCTGGTGCGCGCCCTCGCGCTGCAGGGAAGGCGAGTCCGTGGCGGTGCCGGCAGTCTGCTTCGCCCGTCCCAGGATCTTGTCCAGCCATCCCATCGCGGAACCTCCTCATGGTGTCGCTGTCGCGGTCAGCCGCAGGAAAATCCCGGACATTAAACGCCAAATCCGGCGAGTCCGAAGACTTACCGGATCTGGCGAGCGGCAGCCTATAAGGGCTCCGAAAGGAACGTCAAGCGACGCGACGGGGCGAGTGTTCGCAAAGAGCGATCTTTTTCTGTAGAAAGGCTCCGTGCGCGATCCGGTCACCGTGGCCTGCGTCCAGGCGGAGCCCGTCGTCCTGGACCGCGAGGCCACGCTCGACCGCCTCGAGGAGCGAGCCGGGGAGGCCGCCGGAGCCGGCGCGCAGCTGGTGGTCTTTCCGGAGGCGTTCATCCCCGCTTATCCCTCGTCGGTCTGGGCGAAGGCGCTTGCGGGCTGGGCCGACCCGCGGGCGAAGGCCGCCTTCGCGCTGCTCGGGCGCGAGTCGGTCGAAGTCCCCGGCCCGGCGGCTGACCGCCTCGGGGACGTGGCGCGCGCACACGGCGTCTGGCTCGTCACCGGCGTCACCGAGATCGATCCGGAGCGGCCGGGAACGCTCTACAACACGCTCCTCTACCACGACCCGGAGGGGAGGCTCGCGCTCCACCACCGAAAGCTCGTGCCCACGAATCACGAACGGCTCGTCTGGGGCCAGGGCGACGGGCGCGGCCTGCGAGCGATCGAGACGCCGCTCGGCCGCCTCGGCGGGCTGATCTGCTGGGAGAACTACATGCCGCTCGCCCGCTTCTCCCTCTACGAGTCGGGCGTGGAGATCTACATCGCCTCCACCGCGGACGACTCGGAGGCCTGGCAGGCGACGCTCGTGCACCTGGCGCGCGAGTCGCGCGCGTTCGTGCTCGCCCCATCGCACTTCCAGCGCGCTTCGGCCTACCCGGAGGACTTCCCCCTCCGCGCGGAGCTCGAGGGGGTGGACGTGATCGGCCGGGGCGGCAGCGCGATCCTCGGCCCGGACGGGGCCTACCTGGCGGGGGCCCTCTACGACGAGGAGGGGATCCTCTACGCGCAGCTCGACCCGGCGCGACTCCGCGAGGAGCGCCAGCGCTTCGACCCGGCCGGCCACTACCACCGGCCGGACGTCCTCCAGCTCACCGTGCGCGAGTCGTGACCCTTCCAGTAATGCTGCCCCGCTTCTGGGTCGTGAGCACCAAGCCAGAGTCCGCACTCGTCCGTAGGCAAGGCCGGCAGCCTTGGCAAGGGCGAGGGCGGGTTCTGGCGCCGCGTGATCGCAGAAGCAGGCCTGTATTGCTGGGCGGGGCACTAGTCCGCGTCGCATGAGCTGGGCGCAGTACTTCGACGAGCAGGTGGAGACGATGCCGCCCGCCTGGACCCACCGGCTCGAGGAGGAGCTGCTGGTGACGCAGGTGGAGCGTTGCTGGGAGCTGGCGCCGTTCTACCGGGGCAAGCTGTCCGAGGCGGGCGTGCGTCCCGAGCACGTGCGGCGGCTCGAGGACCTCCGCCGGCTCCCCTTCACGACGAAGGAGGAGCTCCGCGCCTCGCAGGTCGCCGACCCGCCCTTCGGCGACTTCGCCTGCGCCGACCAGCTCGAGATCGCCCGCGTGCATCTGACCTCGGGGACGACGGGGAAGCCGCTCGTCCTCGCCTACACCGACAGAGACCTGGGCACGTCCGCGCAGATCGGCGCGCGCGCCTTCTGGGCCTGCGGGGCGCGCCCGGACGACGTCATGCTCCACTGCCTCTCCTACAGCTTCTACACGGGGGGCCTGTCCGACCATGCAGCCATGGAGGCGACCGGCGCGACGGTCGTACCCGTCGGGCTGGGGCAGAGCGAGCGCCTCTTGTCGCTCTGGGACGAGCTCTGCCCGACGGCGCTCTTCTCGACGCTCACGTACCCGCTCTACCTGGCCGAGATCGCGCAGGAGGAGGGACTCGAACCGCGCTCGCTCGGCTTGCGCAAGCTCCTGGTCAGCGGCGAGCCCGGCGGGCAGATGACCGCGACGCGGCGGCGGCTGGAGGAGCTCTGGGGCGCGAAGCTGGGCGACTCCTACGGGCTCTCGGACGTCTGGGGGACGCTCGCGGGCGAATGTGAGGAGCGGGACGGGCTGCACTTCTGCGGCCAGGGCGGCACGCTCGTCGAGCTGGTGGAGCCGGACAGCGGCGAGCCCGTCGGGATCGAGCCGGGCGCCGAGGGCGAGCTGGTCTTCACGCACCTCGACCGCGAGGCTTCCCCGCTCATTCGCTTTCGCTCCAGGGACCTGGCGTCGGTCGTGGACGTCGAGTGCCCCTGCGGTCGCACCGGCTTCCGCTTTCGCGTCGTCGGGCGGAGCGACGACATGTTCCGCGTGCGCGGGGTCAACGTCTTCCCGAGCGCCGTCGAGGAGCTCCTGCGGGAGCATGGCTGCGACCGGTTCGCCATCGTGCTCGAGCGATTCCCCGTGGAGCCGCCGGTGACGATCCTCGCCGAGGGCGTGAACGGGCGGGAGAACGCGCTCGCGGAGGCGGTGCGAGACCGGCTCGCGTTCACGTGCCGGATCCGCGAGGCGCCGCTTCCGCGCACGGAGGGGAAGGCGAAACGGCTCTACCGCGTCTACGCCGGAGAGGAGCCGCCATCGTGAGCGTCCGGCTCGAGCGGGAGGGGGCGACCGCGTGGATCCGCTGGTCGCGGCCCGAGCGGCTGAACGCTTGGGATCGCGGCTCGCTTGCGGCGCTTGGGGAGGCCCTCGCGGAGGCGGGGGGGAGCGACGCCCGCTCGATCGTGCTGTTCGGGGAGGAAGGCGCCTGGTCGTCCGGCGACGACTTGCGCGAGACCGCGACGCTCACGCCCGAGCAGTGGACGCGGACGGTCGAAAGCTTCAATCGACTCACGCGGGAGGTCGTGGCGGCGCCGCAGCCGGTAGTCGCGGCGATCGACGGTGTCTGCGTCGGAGGCGCCTTCGAGCTCACGCACGCGTGCGACGTGCGGATCGCCTCGCCGCGCTCCCGCTTCGGCTGCCCCGAGGTGGCGATCGGGCTCTCGATCTCGAACGGCTTCAGCCTGCTCGTGCCACGCGCGGCCAGACGGCTCGTGCTCACGGGCGAGCTGGTGGGAGCGGAGGAGGCGCTTCGGCTCGGGCTGGTCGACGCGGTGGTCGAGGACGTGGAGGCAGAGGCGCGTCGGATCGCGGACCGGATCGCCGGTCTGGCGCCGCTGGCCGTCGCCGGTTCGAAGCGGCTCTTCGCCGAGACGGACCGGGAGGCCCTCGAGCGGGCCCTCGACCGCGAGGCCGCGCTCTGCGCGCAGCTCTTCGAGACGGCGGACGCGCGGGAAGGCCTCACGGCCTTCCTGGAGAAGCGCGAGCCGCGGTTCCAGGGGCAGTAGCGCCGGCTGTGTGCCGGGTCGATCTGAGCGAACAGACGTTCCTCTCGACTAGCGTTGATACAAGTCGCGTGGAAAGGACATGTCCGCGCCGGACAGGGTGTGCACTCAGGCCGAGGCGCAGCCCATCGGCCTTTTGTCGGAGTAGGAGTCGGGAGCAAATGGGGCAGCAACCGACCCGCGAGCTGAAGGAACTCTCGACCCTCGATCTCGTCTAAACCTTCGTGATACGAGTGGCCGCTCTGCTCTGCGTGACAGTCCTCGCGGTCGCCGGCTGCAACCAGCCCGAGTCCGCCGGCGGGCCTCCGGCCGAACCTGCCGCCAGCCTGGACTGCGCCTATCCCCTCATCTGGAACGAGGTCCGCTACGAGGTGGGGGTCGGCCTCCCGAAGACGTCGGAGCTCGGCCCCCGTCTCGGCCCAGGCGTCGTTCTCGGCTGCGGAAGCGAGGAGGCCGGGTACTACCCCGACGAGGCGGTGGACGTGCGAAGCGTCGAGGGCGTCGATCCTGCCATCGCGGTTGCTGCTTTGACCAAGGATTCTCCCCGGTCGATCGTCTGGCTCGCGTACGGGTATCTGGTCGAGAGCCCTCGCCACCCTCTGCACGCGGCCATCGCCAAGGACTGGGGCCTGGACGGCCATGAGGGCTTCATCTGCGGCGGAAGTCTTACGACGAAGGCCCGCGCACTCTCGACACCCGCCCCTGGGCAGCCCTTGGAAGTCGAGGCAGAAGATCCTGAGGTCGAGTCCCTTCTCGTCGCGCCGGGAACTCAGCGCGTGGTGTCCGTCGAGGCCGACACGGCGATCTCAGGGCTCGAGCGTCACGGAGCCCCCTACGTCAAGCGGGGCGACGAGTTCGGGCTTGTCGTCCGCGCATGTGATGGTGACGAGAACGAACCCGGCCTGGCCGGGCTTCGCCTGCTCATCGCGGACAGCCTCGACGGCGAGAGCTAGCGTGGCCCCCTGTCGTCGCTTTCCTCGACTGCGGGATTCGACGTATCAACGCTAGTAGTCGAGGAGCGAACACACGTTCGCTATGCTGACCGGGACACCCCGTATTCTCAGGCGCCCACGATGCAGGCGTACTTCGGTCCCGGCGGACGGCTCGCCGCCGCACTCTCCGGCTTCGAGCCCCGGGCCGAACAGGCTTCGCTCGCACAGGAGGTCGCCGATGCGCTCGAACGTGGGCAGCACCTGCTCGCCGAGGCGGGCACCGGCACGGGGAAGAGCCTCGCGTACCTGATCCCGGCGCTCGCCTGGGGGAAGCGGGTCGTCGTCGCCACCGCCACGAAGGCGCTCCAGGAGCAGCTCCTCACGAAGGACATCCCAGCCGCGGCCGCGGGGCTCGGCCGTGAGGTGCGCGTGGCCGTCCTGAAGGGGCGCCAGAACTATCTCTGCCGCAAGAGCCTGCACACCCTCGACCTGCCGCTCTTCCGCACGGTTAATGACGCGCGCGAGTACGAGCGCCTGCGCGACTGGATCGAGACGACGGAGACGGGCGACCGGGCCGAGCTGGACTTCGAGCCGAGCGTCACGCTCTGGAGCGAGCTCGCCGTCGGCGCCGACCGCTGTGCCGGGCGCCGCTGCGCCTTCCTCGGCACCTGCTTCTCCGAGCTCGCGCGCGGGCGCGCGGGAGAGGCCGAGATCGTGATCGCGAACCACGCGCTCTACTTCGCTGATCTGGCCCTGCGGGAGCGGAGTGACGGCGAGGCGGGCGTCTTGCCCGAGCACGAGGCGGTCGTCTTCGACGAGGCGCACCGGCTCGAGGAAGCGGCCGCCGGCTGGTTCGGCGGGCGCGTCTCGCTCGGCGGCCTGCGCCAGCTTCTCCGGGACGTCGAGCGTGCCTGCCGTGAGCACGAGGCGACCGTCCCCGCCCGGGCGCTGGCAGAGCTCGACCGCGCCGCCGAGGAGCTCCTCTCGGGGCTTGACCCGGGGCGCGGGCGGCGACGCCTGACGGAAGCCGATCGCGAGGCTGCCTTCGAGCCGGCCGCCGCGCTGGCCGCTGCGCTCGCCCACCTCGCGGAGGCACTTCGTGGCGGTGGGGAGGACCTGGACGCCCTCGCCCGTCGCGCCCTCGGCACGGCAGACGACGTGGACACCAGCTTCGATCCGGGAGAGGACGCCGTGTCGTGGGCCGAGCAGGGGGCGCTCGCCTGGGCGCCCGTGGACGTCTCCGGGATCCTCCGCGACGCCCTCTGGGAGCGGCCGGTGACGGCGGTGCTGGTCTCGGCGACCCTCGAGGCGCGCTTCCTGCGCCGGCGGCTGGGGCTCGAGGACGCTCGCGAGGTCGTCTTCGCTTCGCCCTTCGACTTCCGCGAGCAGGCGCTCCTCTACGCGCCGCGCGGCCTCCCGGAGCCGCGCTCCGCCGGCTATCACGCGCGCCTCGCGGACGAGATCGTGACGCTCTGCCGCCTGTCCGGGGGGCGGGCGCTCGTGCTCACGACGTCGTATCGCGCGCTCGACGAG
>JBOHAJ010000148.1:0-3265 GCA_050697715.1 Gaiellaceae bacterium | reverse complement strand
GGCTCGCAGAGCCTGCGCGCTAGCTCGGCGATCAGTCTGACCCCGAAGCCGGTGGCGCCCGCGTCCCGGTAGTAGTCGCCGCGGCCACGCTCGAGGTACGCCGTGCCGGCGATGTCGAGATGCGCCCAGGCGCCCTCGCCGACGAACTCCTGGAGGAAGCGCGCGGCGAGGATGGGCGAGCCTTGCCGGTACTCGGAGGAGTTCTTCATGTCTGCGAAGGACGACTCGATGTAGCGCTTGTACGTCTCGTGCAGCGGCCAGGGCCAGACATGGTCGCCGCTCGCCTCCGCCGCCGCGCGGATCTCCTCCACCCAGTCGTCGTCGTTGCCGAAGAGGCCGGCGTAGTAGTCGCCCATGGCGATGACCATCGCACCCGTGAGCGTCGCCAGGTCGAGCATGTGCGTGGCCCCGGACTCGCGCGCGTACCAGAGCGCGTCCGCCAGGATGAGGCGCCCTTCGGCGTCGGTGTTCGTCACCTCGATCGTCTTGCCGTTCAGGGCTGTGACGATGTCGCCGGGGCGGTAGGCACGTCCGCTCGGCATGTTCTCGCAGGCGGGGACGACCGCGAGCGCGCGGACCGGCAGCCCGAGCTCGGCGATCGCGCCCATGCTCGCCAGGACTGCGCCGCCGCCGCCCATGTCCGACTTCATCTCATCCATGCGATAGGCCGGCTTCAGCGAGAGCCCGCCGGCGTCGAAGGTGATCGCCTTGCCCACGAGCCCGAGGCGGAGGTCGGCGCGCGCCGGCGAGTCCGGTTCGTACGCGAGCGTGATCAGGCGGGGCTCGACGACGCTGCCTTGGCTGACCGCGGCGAGCGCACCCATGCCCGCGGCGCGGATCTCCTCGGGGCCGAGCGCCTCGAAGCGGAGGCCCGTCGAGCCGGCGATCTCTTCGGCCCATTCGGCCATGCGCTGCGGCGTCATCTCGTTGGGGGGCGCGTTGACGAGGTCGCGGCAGCGGTTCGTCCACTCGGCGACCACGCCGGCGCGGCGCGCGTCCTCGGCCGCCTCCTGCGCCCCGGGACCGCACAGGACGAGGCGCTCCACGCGACCGCGCAGCTCGCCGTTCGTCTTCCAGCGGCCGGCCTCGTAGGGCCCGAGCGTGGTTCCGTCCACGATCGCCCGCGCCTGGTCGGCAGGGGAGAGGGGGCCGCCGGCCTCCACGACCCAAGCGACGCTGTGCCCGCCGACGTCGCCCGTTCTCGTGGCGGCGGCGGCGGCCGCGGTCCGCAGGGCGTCAGGGTCGGGCTCGCCGTTCTTCCCCACGCCGGCGGCGCCGATGCGATGCGCGCTCACGCGCCCGTCTGAGTGGAGGAGGGTGACGGAGCCGGCCTCGCCTTTGAGCTCCCCGTCCTCCACGAGGTGGCTGAGCCGGCCTTCGACAAGGCGATCGAGCTCGCGGGCCGCCTCGGGCAGGGCGACGGGATCGGCGACGGGGAAGACGAGGACGTCCGCCTCGACCCCGGCCGGAGGCGTCTCGACGACGGCGATCTCCATGCCGGGCGCGATGCTATCCGAAGGCCGCGCGAAACGTGCCTCGAACGAGGGATACGGGCTCGAGTGCACGCCGCCGAACATAGGGAGGCGCGATGAGCGCAGCTCTACCCTCTCCTCAGCCCGCACCTTCCCCTCGCGGGCGAGAACCTCTCCCCGTTGAAGCCCTCCAGGATCTCCTCGGAGGGCTTCTGCGTGAGGAGGAGCAGTTGCGCCGTGCGGGCGACGTCCTCGGGCTCGAGCGCAACCATCGCGAGGTGGTGCGGGTGCAGCGCGGGCTCTGCTACGCCTGGATCGAGCGGCACTCCCGGTCGTAGGTAACGTCTCGCCCGTGCAGGCGGGAGTCGACCGGAAGGCGATGGCGGCCCTCTCCACCGGCCACCTGGCCACGGATCTCGCGCAGGGCGCGCTGCCGGCGCTCCTGCCCTTCCTCGTGGACCGGTTCGACCTCTCGTACACGATGGCGGGTGCGCTCGTGCTGGGCGCGACGATCAGCTCGTCAGTGATCCAGCCCGCTTTCGGCCTCTGGTCGGACGCGCGCGGCGCGCTCTGGCTCCTGCCCGCGGGCGTCGCCCTCGCCGGGATCGGGATGGCGGCCGCCTCGGTCGCGCCGAGCTACCCGCTCGTCCTGCTCGCCGTTCTCGCCTCGGGAATCGGCGTGGCCGCCTACCACCCGGAGGGCTCGAAGTTCGCGAGCTACGTGAGCGGAAACCGGCGCGCGAGCGGCATGTCGCTCTTCTCCGTGGGCGGGAACGTGGGCTTCGCCCTCGGTCCCCTCCTCGCTTCCTTCTTCATCCTCACCCTCGGGCTCGGCCTCGACGGCGGGCTCTTCCTCGCCCTGCCGGGGCTCCTCGTCGCCGGGGGGCTGGTCGCCTCGCTCGGCTATCTCGCCCGGTTCGTGCCGAGCGAGGAGCGGCGGGCGGCGCGCGCGGAGGCGCCGAGCCAGCCCCGCGGCCTTGCGCTTCTCCTGCTTGTCGTCGGGCTACGGAGCCTCGCGCACATGGGTCTCTTCACGTTCGTTCCCCTCTACGAGCACGAGGTCCGCGGCAACAGCATCGGCTACGGGACGCGCCTCCTCGCTCTCTTTCTCTTCGCAGGCGCCGTGGGAACGCTCCTCGGAGGCCCGCTCGCCGACCGCTTCGGGCGCCGCACGGTCCTCCTCGGCAGCTTCGTGCTGGCGACGCCGCTCATCCTCGTCTACGTGCTCGTGGGAGGCGTGGTGGGCGCCGTCGCTCTGGCGTTCTCGGGCGCCGCGGTGATCGGCACTTTCGGGGTCAGCCTCGTCATGAGCCAGGAGTACATGCCCGGCCGCGTGGGCATGGCGTCCGGGCTCTCGATCGGGATGGCGATCGGCCTAGGCGGCATCGCCGCCGTGTCGCTCGGCGCAGTCGCCGACTGGGTCGACCTCGAGACGGCCGTCCTGGCGACCGCGGCCGGCCCCGCCGCGTGCATCGCGCTCACGCTCTTGCTGCCGTCCTCGCGGCGCGGGCGGGAGGCAGAGCCGGCCCCAGCCATTCTTTAGGGCAAGGAGCTGGCAAACGCTCAAGGCGACAGCCGCTCGAGGCGCCAGCTGCCGTCCTCGTTGTGCACGTAACGAAAGCGGTCGTGCAAACGGTTGGGTCGGTTCTGCCAGAGCTCGACCGCTTCCGGGCGGAGGACGTAGCCGCCCCACCAGGGCGGGAGGGGCGGGTCGTCGCCGTAGCGCTGCTCAGCCTCCGCTTATGCGCGGTCCAGCACCTCCCGCCCCGGGATCTTCTCGCTCTGGCGGGAGG
>JBOHAJ010000147.1:0-3140 GCA_050697715.1 Gaiellaceae bacterium | reverse complement strand
AGCCCGACCCGGCCGTCTTCCGAGCGGCGCTCCAGCGGTTGGGCGTCGCGCCCGAGCGAGCAGTCCACGTCGGCGACTCCGACGCCGACCGGGCCGGGGCCGAAGCGGCCGGCCTCGCCTTCGAGCCCGCGCCGGTCGCTACGCTCCCTGAGCGGCTCGGACTCCCCGCCGTCCCATGAAGCGCACTCCCGGCCTCTCCACGCGCGCGATCCACACGCCCCCCCTCCCCGAGGGCCCGGGCGAGCCGCTCGTGCAGCCAATCGTCGCCTCGACGACATTCTCCTTCGAGGCCGCGGTCGATATGGGGCGTGTGATCGCGGGGGAGGAGTACGGCTTCAGCTACGCGCGGTTGCGAAACCCGACCGTCGAGGAGCTGAACGCGGTGGTCGCGGAGCTGGAAGGCGCCGAGGCGGCGCAAGCCTTCGCCTCGGGCATGGCGACGATCGCGGCGGCCCTCTTCTCAAATCTCGGCCCTGGTGACACGCTCTTGCTCCCGCATCAGCTCTACGGGACGACGTACCAGCTCGCCGAGTCGCGCCTCCGCGAGACAGGCGTCGACATCGTCTATCTCGACGTCACGGACCCGGCCGCCTGGGACCGGCCAGCTCACGTCCGCTTCGTGGAGACGATGGCCAACCCGGGGTTCCCCGTCGCCGACCTGGCCGCGCTCGCCGCTACGAAGGGCGACGGGCTCCTCGTCGTGGACAACACCTTCGCCTCGCCCGTGCTCTGCCGGCCGCTCGAGCACGGCGCGGACCTCGTTGTCGAGTCGGCGACGAAGTTCCTCAACGGGCACCACGACGTGACGGCGGGAGTGCTCGCCGGCTCGCAGGTGCTGGTCGAGCGGGCGCGGGACCATCTCGTGAAGACCGGAGCGGTGCTCGATCCTTTCCCCGCCTTCCTCCTCCGCCGCGGCCTGAAGACGCTCTCGCTCCGGCTGGAGCGGCAGAGCTCCAACGCGCTCGAGATCGCACGCTTCCTCGAGGGTCACCCAAGGGTGGAGCGCGTGCTCTACGCGGGCCTCGAGAGCTACCCCTGGTACGAGCTCGCTCTCCGCCAGCTCGACGACTCGGGCGGGATGCTCACCTTCGAGGTCACCGGCGGGCGCGAGGCGGGCGAGCTCCTGATGAACGGGCTCCGCCTCTGCGCCCGGGCAACGAGCCTCGGCGGCGTGGACACGGTCGTCCACCACCCCGCCTCGACAAGCCACCGCGAGTACTCGCCCGAGCAGCTCGCAGCCGCGGGGATCTCGCCGGGAATGCTGCGCCTCTCCGTAGGCTGTGAGGATGCCGGGGACCTCGTCGCTGACCTCGAGCAGGCGCTCGAGAAGGTCTAGGGGCGCCAGGCGGCGCGGGCTCGCGCTCGCGCTCTGGCTCGGCCTCTCCGCGCTCCTCGTACTCGGCGCCTTCTCCTCCCGCACCGGCGGGGAGCAGCCCGAAGACGCGCTCTACGATCCAGACCTCGCCGTCGGCGGAGCGATCTTCTACGGCCTCACCGTCCTCCTGTCCGTCGGCATCGTCTCGCTGGCGTTTCCGCGGCCGCGGCGAGCCCTCGGCCTCACGCGCTTCGAGCCGCGCTTCCTCTGGTGGTCGCTCGGCCTCGTCGTCGGAACGATCGTTCTCGCCGTCGCGCTCGAGCCGCTTCTGCACGCGGGCGAGGAACAGGGGTTCGCGCCCGAGGAGTGGCAGCCGGAGCACGCGGAGGTGTTCGTAGCGAACGCTCTCGTCACGTCGCTCGTCGCCCCCTTCGCGGAGGAGCTCTTCTTCCGCGGGCTCGGAGTCCGGGTGCTCGCCGCCTTCGGAGCGTGGGCGGCGATCGCCGTCTCGGCAGTCGTCTTCGGACTCGTGCACGGGCTGGTCGTCGCCCTTCCGACGCTCGTCCTCTTCGGCGCCGGGCTGGCCTGGCTTCGTTTCCACTCCCACAGCCTGTGGCCCTCCATCGCCGCCCACGTGGGCTACAACGGCCTCGGCATCCTGCTCCTCATCCTCTCGTGGGCCGCGGGCACGCCCACCTGACGTCGTCAGTATCCTTGTCCGTCCGGTGAGCGATCCCGACCGCGACCCCCTCGTCCGCCAGCTTCGAGAGCAGATCTCGGACAACGACCTGGCGATCGTGAACGCGATCAACAAGCGCCTCCGCCTCGTGCAGCGCCTGCGCGACTACAAGCTCTCGCGCAACTGGGAGTTCGTCGACCAGGCCCGGGAAGACTGGATGCTGGCGTACCTGGCCCGGGCGAATTCCGGGCCCCTGACCGAGGCCGGCCTGCGCGAGATCTACGGGGAGTTGCTCGACCTCACCAAGCGCGAGGTGGCGGGCTCCGAAGACCGCGCCGAGGCTTCCTAGCTCTCCGTAGAGAAGTCTTCGGGCTTGACCTCGTCGAGGAACTTCTTGAATTCCTCGACAACCTCCTCCTCGTTGACCTCGTCGTCGTGCTCGAACTCGATGGCGCTCTCCTCGATCACGGAGTCCGCCGCGAAGATCGGAGCGCCTGCGCGAACGGCGAGGGCGATCGCGTCGCTCGGCCGCGAGTCGATCTCGATCTCGGAGCCGTTCACGGCGACCGTGACGATCGCGTAGAAGGTGTTCTCGCGCAGCTCGGTGACGGCGATGCGGACGACGCGGGCGTCGAGCTGCGCCAGCATGTCGGTCACGAGATCGTGAGTCATCGGGCGCGGCGTGCTCGCACCCTGGAGCTTCATGAGGATGGCGGCGGCCTCGGGATGACCGATCCAGATCGGCAGAAACTTGTTCCCCTCGGCGGTCTTCAGCAGCACGATCGGCTGCTTGCCGACCATGTCGAAGCTCACCCCGTAGATGGTCATCTCCTGCATGGGCGCCCTGGCTCGGATGATAGCGGCCGCCCTTTGGAGGGTCGCGGAAGTGGGCGATCCTGGATTCGAACCAGGGACCTCCGCCTTATCAGAGCGGCGCTCTAACCGACTGAGCTAATCGCCCGGCGAGTCGGATTGTAGCGCGAGGCGCTCGAGCGACTCGACGATCTCCTCCAACCGCGTCTCGCTCTCGAAGAAGATCTCGATGCGGCCGGAGGCGACGCGCGCCGCGGCGCCCGTCAGATGCTCTGCCGCCTCGCGCGCGCGGGCGGCGAGCGCGGGATCGACCGGCTGGCGCCGCCGCGGTTT
>JBOHAJ010000146.1:0-5288 GCA_050697715.1 Gaiellaceae bacterium | reverse complement strand
CCGTCAGGCTCTGGGAGCCGGCGACGGGCGAGGAGCTCAGCAGACTCGAGGGCCACGCCGGCAGCGTTAGGGACTGCGCGGTTGCCCCCAACGGCTCGTTCGTCGTCTCGGTGAGCTGGGACAGCACGCTCAAGCTCTGGGACGCCTCGCCCGACGAAGGCCTGCGAAGCCGAGAGGGTCACACCGACTCCGTCTCGGGCTGCGCGTTCCTTACCTCCGACTCGGCGCAGCTCGACGTACCCGCCTACCGGCTGCCGCCCGACGGTTCGTACCTCGTCTCCGCGAGCTGGGACAACACGCTCAAGCTCTGGAACGCCTTCACCGGCGACGAGCTTCGAGCGCTGGAGGGGCACAGCGCCTTCGTCCGGGACTGTGCCGCGGCTCCCGACGGCTCCTTCGTGGTCTCGGCGAGCTGGGACGACACGCTCAAGCTCTGGGAGCCGTTTACCGGGGAAGTGCTCCGGACACTGGAGGGGCACGCCAACGGCGCCGAAAGCTGCGCGGTCGCCCCCGACGGCTCCTTCGTCGTCTCCTCGGGCTTCGCGGACCGCACGCTCAAGCTCTGGGACGCGTCTAACGGGAAGCTCCTTCGGACGTTGGGAGGGCACACCCACGAGTGCGAGAGCTGCGCAGTCGCCCCTGACGGATCGTTCGTCGTCTCGGCGAGCAACGACGGAACCCTGATGCTCTGGGATGCGTCCACCGGCGAGCGGCTCCGGACGCTGGAGGGCCACGCCGGCTCCGTGCGGGCCTGCGCGGTCGCTCCTGACGGGGCGTTCGTCGTGTCGGGCGGCGACGACGGAACGCTTAGGCTGTGGGATCCGTCCACCGGCGGGTTGATGCGAACGCTGGAGGGCCACGCCGGCTCGGTGCTGGGGTGCGCGGTCGCCCCGGACGGTTTCCTGGTCGTCTCGGCAAGCCTGGACATGACCCTGAAGGTCTGGGATCCCGAAACCGGGGAGGTGCCGGCGAACCTGCCGCTCCCGGGCGGCCTGATGTCAGTAGCGCTCCATCGGTGGTTCCCACTTGCAGCCTGCGGCGACATGGGCGGGAGTGTCTACATGGTCCAGCTCATGGGCCTCGACTACGGCCCGATCGTCGTCCCCGTCTTCGACCGCCGCTCGGGACCGACGGTCCGCTGCCCCGCGTGTCGCCAGGACCAGACGGTCGACCGGAGCCGGCTCGGAGAACAGATCGCCTGCTCGACCCCAAATTGTGCGATCCCGCTTCGACTGACCCCGTTCGTGGTTCAAGCCGCGCGAAGGCCTGGGTGGAAGAAGCTTCTCTCACGGGGGCCGTAAGGGCGTGGCCGATCGCACGGTGCTCGAGGCGTTCGGACGCGCCATCGACCGCGAGGCTCATAATCTCTCGCGCTGGCCTGAGCTCCTCTGGCAGCAAGGCCACAACCGGCTCCAATGGGAGGACGAGCCGGTGCCGGGACTCCTCGAGCCCGAGCGGGCCCGTAGGAGCACTCACGGGCGCTCGCCGTGGATACGGACCCGGACCCCCTTCCGGGAGGCCAGAGGCCTCCTTCGCACGCTGGAGGGCCACACCGGTCCGGTCTGGGGCTGCGCGGTCGCCCCGGACGGCTCCTTCGTCGTCTCCGTAAGTCTCGACAAGACGCTCAAGCTCTGGGACGCTGCGAGCGGGAGGATCGTCATGAGCACGCCCTTTCTGGGAGAGCTGCGTTGTGTAGCCCTGCATCCGGCCCTTCCGCTCGTCGCTCTCGGTGATCAGGGCGGCAGCCTCTACCAGGTCGATCTCGTCGGCATCGAGTACGGGCCAATCGTCGTCAGCGCCGTGGACACAGGGGCGGGCCCCAAGCTTCGCTGCCCAGGTTGCTGGCAGATGTTCTCACTCGATGACGCGTGGCTCGGACACGTGATGGATTGCCCGACTCCGTCCTGCGACCGATCCCTCGGCGTGAACCCGTTTATCGTCAAGCGCGGCCGAAGTTCGGACGTGTAACGGGTGCTTTCCGCCGAGGTCTGAGAGCCTTGTCAGTGTGAACGTGTACAGCAGCGCTTGGTTCGGGGCGCTTCGACCGCTCTGCAACGAGGTCTGCCTCGAAGCCAACCCTCCCTACGGGGTCGACGTCGTCCTCTTCTACGTGGCTCGTTGGTGCCAGAAGACGTCGCGCGTTGCGAAGCCGGATCCAGGTCCCGTGGAGGCGGCCATTCGCGAGGCGGCCGGCAAGATCGCCCGCAACCTGGCGGACGGGCCTTTCGTCGATCGCCTCGTCGTGGGAAAGGACGCTGAGGCATGGACCGAGCTTCGCCGACTGCTCCGCGCCAGCGCGCGGCCGCGCGCCGGCCACCAGGCAATCGAGTTCGCCGAGGAGGCGGAGCAGAAGATCGCCCTGATTCTCCTCACCGGAACGCCGCCGTCGCGGGCCGACGAGGAGCTCCGGCGCGGGCCACGCGGTCCCCGGAACGAGTACGTCTTCCAGTCGCCGTTTGCCTACTGGGCGCGGGCCGTCCTCATTCACATGATCGTCGACGAGCAGCGTCGCGTGGCCCGCGAGCGCGATCCGGCGTCGGCGACGACATCGAAGGAGAAGCACCTCGATCAGGCGCTGCTCGAGCAGGCTCGGCTCGCTCTGCCGGGCCTCGTCGCGGCGATCCGTGATCTCCCGCCGGTCCAGCACTCGGTCATGGTTCACTCGCTGTCGCGGCGCGACCTCGACGTAGCGATCCGGAAGCGTCTCCGCAAGCTGGCGCCCGACCTGTTCGCTCTGGCCGAGGACGAGCTACCCGGCTCGGACACGGACATCGCCCAAAAGCTCTGCACGAAGCCTCACTCGGTGGCAGCCAGCCGGTCCGTGGCCCGCCGGAAGCTCTCCCGCCGCGACCCTGCGTGGGCGCTGCTCCTCGACGTCATGTTGCCGCACAAGACGACCAAACCACTCGTCCCGTCGGGCTCCGAGACCGCGAATGCTTGACCACGACTCGGCACACGCGGTCTTCCAGCGCCTGATCGCGGGCGAGGTTCTAGGCGAGGGCGAGCTCGAGCGGGCGCTCGCACACTCAGCCGAATGCGAGGAATGCCGCGCGCGGTTTGACCTCGGCTGGACGGCGGCGTGTGCCGAAGTAGAAGAAGACCTCCCGGCGGCCGCGCAGGTCGTCCGGGAGCGTCAAGAATTGGCGGGCCAATACCCCGCCCTGGCTCGGCACCTCGAGGAGTGCGACCGGTGCAGGATCGTGCTGGCGGAGCTGGTGAGCGAACCCGAGCAGCTCTCGACGGAGATGGCTGAGCCTCCGGTCGACCCCGCCGAGCTGTTCGAGCGGGTTCTCCCCACCGGCCTCGCCGACCCAGAGGCGATCGTGCGGGAGCGGGCGGCGGAGCAGCTGGGTGAGCTCGATCGACTGGGCGCCAAACCCCTCGCCGCACTCGCCCGCGCCGCCGCCGAGGATCCCGACGAGGACGTTCGCGCCGCCGCCTCGAGAGCGCTCAGCGCACTCGGGGTCACGGAGCTGGTCGGGACGGCGGTCACCGGTGAGGAGGCACTCGCGTTCACCGGAACGGAAGGAATCAGCGGCGAGCTGACCGAGTACGAGCAAGAGCTGAGACTGTCCCTCAAAGGGCTGCCGCCGAAGTTCGAGCACGCGAAGCTCCTCGTCGCGATCCCGCGCGTGCTCGAAGGCGAGGTGTCTTCGATCGAGTGGCCTGGGGAGCCCGGGCTCGTTCCGGCTGAGGAGACGGTGCAGGCCGGATCGCTGGAGATGACTCTAGGTCGCGTCCCCGAGGGCACCCCGGCCGAGAAGCGAAAGCTCTTCGAGCGCATGTACCTGCTGAACCCGAAGGCACGCCGGGAGCGCAAGCGACGAAAGCGTTGACATCCGCCACTCAGGCGCGTGTCTTCGGTGGTGGACGTTCTGCGCTTCTTCCTCGAGTTAGTGATTGGGGCCGGCCTCTCGGTGGCCTTCTTCGTCGGCGTCATTCTGCTCGTCCGTCTCGTCTTCTTCGTCGGGCGTCTGCGGGCGACCCGCCGCCCGGCCGCGACCCCTTTCTGGTCGCCACCGCCGCCCTCCTGGTCGCTCACGCTGCTCGTGGACGTCGATCACGAGGCACGCCTTTTCCGGCCGAGCGTCCAGCTCCGGGGCAGCACGCTGCAGTTTCCGCCCACGCTCCGCCTCGAGCTCGTCGACGACAGCGGGCAGATCCGATCCTCGTGCGAGCGTTCGCTTCCTCCGTGGACGATCGGCGGCGAGGTTGCGCTACCCGCCTTCACCGCCCCGCACGGAGCGACAACGGAGGACGTTCTCGGCTGGCACTGGGATGTCGTGATGGAGGACCAGCGAGGCGAGCTGGCACGCTGGCGGGAGCATCCCGGCCCGGCGGGGTCGCTCAACGCCGAGGCCGAGATTCAGCTGCCAGGCGTGGCTGAGGTTTGATGATCGGCCCGTCGCATCGTGTCCTAAGCGATGGCTCTGTACATCTCCGGAACTCGTCCGTCGGCCGCGCCCGAGAGCGACCAGGCGGAGGGCTGCGCACCGTGGTGGGAGACGCCCTACGGTCGCTGGCGCCTCGGAGTCGAAACGGAGGCGATGGAGCGCTTTCCCGGTTTCCGCTGCTGCTATCGCGACGGTCACCTGGTGTGGGTGGGCGAGCTCCGCAGCAGCCTGTGCCCGAGGATGCGGTACCTCGTGACGGTGACGTATCCGAGCTGGTTCCCGGACGAGGCGCCCGCGGTCGAGATTGTAAGTCCGGAGTTCGAGGAGGGCACGCCGCACCTGCTGGAGAGGAACCGTCCCTGTCTTTACCAGTCGTCCCACGGGGCTCGGAACGGATACGACCCGGCGCGGACGACAGCGTCGACGCTCGTCGCCTGGACGGCGCTCTGGATTCACGCATACGAGACCTGGCAGGCGACGGGCAGCTGGCCGGGGAGGGCGGCGTGAAGGTGCCGATCCTCCGCCGTCGAGCAAGACCGCAGCTTCCCCTGCAGCGCGTCGCTCCGGTTGTGCCAGCGACGGTGCTCGTGCGGCCGGACGTGCTCCGCAGCATCCGGCTTGCCTGCGGCGGCGCCGGCGACCGCGAGACCGGCGGCCCCCTGATCGGGACGGTCCAGCGGTCGTGGGAGCCGGAGGGCGAGCGCCTGATCGTCGCCGTGCTCGGCACGCTCTCGCCGGGGCCGGGCATGCGGGCGAGATCGTCGTCGGTGGCGCTTGGCGCTCTCGGTGACGGGGAGCGCGCCGCCTCCGCGCTGCGCTGGTGGCGATCGGCGACAAGGCTCGACCTCGTCCACATCGGCGACTGGCACCTGCATCCGTCGGGCTACCCCGAGC
>JBOHAJ010000145.1:0-10368 GCA_050697715.1 Gaiellaceae bacterium | reverse complement strand
GTCATCGCCTCCGTCGAGGGGAAGCGGTCGCGCGGTCGCTTCGCCATCGCGCGCGCCACGATCGCGTCCACCCGCGGCGGGAGGTCGAGCCGCTTCGCCCGTACGCTCGGCACTGGGTCGCGTAGGTGGCGCATGGCCACGGCCATGGCGCTGTCCCCTGGATAGGGCACCTCGCCGGTGAGCAGCTCGTAGAGCACGACGCCGAGCGAGTACTGGTCGGAGCGCTCGTCCACGGGCTCGCCGCTCGCCTGCTCGGGGGCGAGGTAATCGCTCGTCCCCAGCACCGTGCCCGTCTCCGTGAGGCTCTCCTCGGGGCCTCCCCAGCGCGCGATCCCGAAGTCGGTCACCTTGGCGGTCCCGTCGGGGGTGAGGAGGACGTTCTGCGGCTTCACGTCCCGGTGCACGATGTCGAGCTCGTGCGCGTAGGCGAGCGCGCGTCCGACCTGGTGGACGAGCCTGAGGGCGCGCTCGACGGGCAGCGGCCCCTCCCGCCGGACCAGGGTCTTGAGCGTCTCGCCCGTGACGTGCTCGAACACGATGAACTGCCTGCCCTCGGACTCCCCCCGGTCGATCACCGTGACAACGTTCGGATGCGTCAGGCGGGCGATGGCGCGGGCCTCGCGGCGGAAGCGCTCGACGTATTCGGGATCGTGCGAGTAGTGCTCGTGGAGGACCTTGATCGCGACCTGGCGGTCGAGCACGGTGTCGTGGGCCCGGTAGACGGTCGACATCCCGCCCTCGCCCACGAGGTCCTCGAGCTCATAGCGTCCTGCGAGGAGATCTCCGACCTGCACCGCAGGTGCATTCCCTCCCGCCGCGAGGCGGGAACTACGTAAGCGCTTCCTCGAGCGCCTGCTCCCAGACGCCGAGGGCCTCGTCGAGCTCCGCCTCCGAGATGACGAGCGGAACGAGGACGCGGATGCAGTTTCCGTGAATCCCGGCCTTGAGCAGCAGGAGGCCTCGGGCGGCTGCCGCCTCCGCGACGGCCGTGGCGAGGTCAGCGCTCGGCTGCCCGTCTCGCCGCAGCTCGAGCGCAAGCATCGCCCCGAGCCCTCGCACCTCCGCGACCTCGTCGAAGCGCTCGCGCCAGCTCTCCATGCGGGAGCGGATCGTCTCCCCGATCGCCTCCGCCCGCTCGACCAACCGTTCTTCGGCGACCACGTCGAGGACGGCGTGGGCGGCGGCGATCGCCACCGGATTGCCGACGTACGTCCCGCCGACCGCGCTGTCGCCGGGCGCGCCCATGATCTCGGCCCGCCCCAGCACGCCGGAGAGCGGCAGGCCGGCGGCGATGGACTTGGCCACGACCAGCAGGTCGGGCTCGACGCCGAAGCGCTCCATGGCGAAGACGCGTCCCGTCCGGCAGAAGCCGGTCTGCACCTCGTCCGCGACGAGCACGATCCCCTGCTCGTCGCAGATCCCTCGCAGGCCTTCGACGAACTCCTGCGAGGGCACGACGAAGCCGCTCTCGCCCTGGACCGGCTCGAAGACGACCGCGGCCACCTCCTCGGCGGCGACGCGCGTCTTGAACGCGTAGCGGAGCGCGTCGAGGTCGTCGAAGGGCACGCGGTAGGTCTCGGGCGCGAACGGGCCGAGCCCGGCCTTGTACGGGTGCGGCTTGGAGGTGAGGCTGAGCGCGAGCAGCGTACGCCCGTGGAAGCCGCCCTCGAAGGCGATCACGGCCGGCCGTCTCGTGTGGGCGCGCGCGAACTTGACCGCGTTCTCGATCGCCTCGGCCCCCGAGTTGAAGAAGGCGGCGCGCACCTCGCCCGAGATCGGCGCCAGCTCGACGAGCCGCTCGGCGAGGCCGACGTAGTTCTCGTAGGGGACGACCGTGAAGTCCGTGTGCGTGAAGCGCTCGACCTGCTCGCGCACGGCCTCCACCACGCGCGGATGCGAATGACCGACGTTCATGCAGCCGACGCCGCCCGTGAAGTCGATGAACGTGTTCCCGTCGACGTCGGTGATCGTCGCGCCCCGCCCTTCGGCGATGACGACGGGGATGTGGACCGAGAGCGGCTCCGCGACCGCCCGCTCCTTGCGCTCCAGGATCTCGCGGCTCCGCGGGCCCGGGAGGTCCGTCCTGATGTCGATCGTCTTCGTCGTAGCCATGGCCGATGAGCTTATAGGCTGGCACAGGACATGGTCCTGTCCGATCGCACGATCCGCCGCCTGCTCGAGGAGGGGCGCATCGGGATCGACCCCTACGAGGAGGAGCTGCTCCAGCCGTCGAGCGTGGACGTGCGCGTGGACCGGTTCTTTCGCGTCTTCCACAACGCCCGCTACGCCTTCATCGACGTCAAGCAGCCGATGGAGGAGCTGACCGAGCTGGTCGAGGTCGGTGACGACGGCGAGCCCTTCATCCTCCATCCGGGCGAGTTCGTGCTCGGCTCGACGCTCGAGCGGATCACGCTTCCGGACGACCTCGTCGCCCGCCTCGAGGGGAAGAGCTCGCTCGGGCGACTCGGACTGCTGATCCACTCGACCGCCGGCTTCATCGACCCCGGCTGGGACGGCCACGTGACGCTCGAGCTCTCGAACGTCGCCAACCTCCCCATCACCATCTACTACGGGATGAAGATCGGACAGCTCTCGTTCGTGCAGCTCACCGAGCCGGCCGAGACACCCTACGGTGCGGGGACGCTCGGCTCGAAATACCAGGGACAGGCCGGCCCAACTCCCAGCCGCTACTGGAAGAACTTCGAGAAGGAGCGCACGTGATCCTCGTCACGGGAGGCACAGGGTTCGTGGGGCCGAACATCGTCCACGCGCTGCGAGCGGAGGACCGGCCGGTGAGGGTGCTCGCTCGCCGCCCGGACCAGCAGGAACAGCTGCGTGCCTGGGGCTGTGAACTCGTGCAGGGCGACATGACGGACCCCGACAGTCTCCGTCGTGCAACCGAAGGCTGCGAGGCGGTTGTCCACCTGGTGGCGATCCTGCTGGGGAACCCGCAGGCGTTCGAGCGGGTGATGATCCAGGGGACGCGCGATCTCGTCTCCGCGGCCAAGGAGGCGGGAGTCCAGCGCCTCGTCCTCATGAGCGCGCTCGGGACGAGCGAGGAGACGAAGGACCTGGCTTCCTACTTCAACGCCAAGTGGGAGGAGGAGCAGGCGGTCAAGGGGTCGGGGATCGAGCACGTGGTCTTTCGACCGAGCTTCGTCTTCGGCCGCGATGGCGGCATCCTCCCTCAGCAGATCCGCCTCGTCCGCTACTCGCCGGTCACGCCGGTGCTGGGCCGGCGCCGCATGCAGCCGATCTGGGTGGAGGACGTCGCCGCTTACTTCGCCAAGTCGCTCTCCACCCCCGACGCTGCGAACCGAACGTTCGAGCTGGGCGGCCCGGACCGGGTCACCTGGGAGGAGCTGCACGCGGCCATCCGGCGCGTGCTCGGCAAGCGGCGGATCGCCTTCCGCGTGCCGCCCGGCCTCCTGAGGGCGGGCGCGTCGGTCGGGCAGCTCCTGCCGCCCTTGCGCGGCGCGCGCGGCGGGGTCGAGATGCTCGACTTCGGCGACAACGTCGGGGACATCGAACCGGCCGTGGAGACGTTCGGCATCCGCCCGATCTCGCTCGAGGAGCAGCTCCGCCGCGCGGTGGCGTGATCCGGGCTGACCGGGGGCCACATGACCGTGTGTCAGCCGAGTGGCCATGCGGACTTGAGGGTCCAAAATCCGGGGCGCCCGCGCGGGCGCCCCGGAAGCAGTAGATCGCCTGGATTAGCAGAGGGGCGCTGGGTTGTCCCCCACGCTGGCTAGGCGATTCCCCGTAGGTCCCGGGGACGCGCCCCTAGCTGCGACTACCTCCACTGCCCGAATCTTTGCTCAACGTCGGACCACCTCCTTTCCGTGGTGGTCCAACTATAGAGAACCGTTGAGGACGACGGTCATCTCGATCCCGCGGTCGAGCGGGACGGTGAGACTCACGAGCGAGTCGTCGCTTTGCCGCGCGCGGCTGTAGGCGCCGAGCGTGTCCTCGTGCGAGAGCACGTTGTCCGCGAGGATCAGGGCGCCAGGCTCGACCCGTTCCCGTGCAAGCTCAAAGTAGCGCTCGTACTCGCCCTTCTTGGCGTCGAGGAAGACGACGTCGAAGACGTCGTCGATCCCCTGGAGCGTCTCGAGCGCATCGCCCTCCACGAGCTCGCACCATTGCTCGAGCCCCGCGTCGGAGACGTTCCGCCGCCAGTCCGCGGCGACCTCGGGGTCCTTCTCGAGCGAGAGGATGCGCCCGCCGAGGTAGCGGGCGCCGGCGCCGAGCCAGACGGTCGAGTACCCACGCCCGGCGCCGACCTCGAGCACCTCGCAGTCGGCCTGCGGCGCGACGAGCGAGAAGAGGAATCGGCCGGTCGCCTCCGCCACGGGAACGGCGGGCGGGCGCACCTCCTGCGCCTCCAGGCGGGCGAGCACGGCTCTGATCCGATCGTCCAGCATCACGGTACGACCACGCGGACGACTCCATCCTCGACCTTCACTTCGAAGGTGTCCACGGGGAGGTAGGCCGGGAGCGAGAGCGGGCGGCCCGAGCGGAGGTCGAAGCGGGAGCCGTGGCGGGGGCAGATGACCACCAGCTCGTCCGGCTCGAAGTCGCCCTCCGCGAGCGGCCCGTCGTCGTGCGAGCAGCGATCCTCGATCGCGTAGTACTCGCCGTCCACGTTGAAGACGCCGATCGCGAGCGTGCCGTCGCGGACGATCTTGACCTCCCCGGGCGGAAGCTCCTCCACGGGGCAGACGGTCAGGTCAGCCACCGCGCTACTTGAGCTCCAGCTCGTCGAGGCCGGTCCACTCCTCGGGCAACGGCGTGCCCCTCGCCTTGTGCAGCGCGACCTTGAGGACCCCGAGTCCGAGGAGCGCGCACTTGAGGCGAATGGGCGTGAGCGGGATGCCGACCTCGTCGAGTAGCTCGTCGCGCTCCATCGCCGCCACCTCCTGAGCGGTGCGCCCCTTGACCATCTCCATCAGCATCGAGGTGGCCGCCTGGCTGATCGCGCAGCCCCGGCCCTGGAACCGCACGTCCTCGATCGTGTCGCCGGTGAAGGCGACCGAGATGGAGACCTCGTCCCCGCAGAGCGGGTTCACCCCTTCGGCCTGGGCGTCGGCAGCCTCGACGAGCCCGTGGCCTCGCGGGTTCTTGTAGTGGTCGAGGATGACCTCGCGATAGAGCTCGTCGAGTTCCGACATCAGGAAAAGAGCTTACGCGCCCGGTGAATACCTTCGACGAGCCGGTCGATTTCCTCGGGCAGCGTGTAGAGGTAGAAGCTGGCGCGGTTCGTCGCCGCAACGCCGAGCTTGGCCATGAGCGGCTGACAGCAGTGATGGCCGGCCCGGATGGCGACGCCCTCGGAGTCGAGCACCTGAGCGACGTCGTGCGGGTGGAGGTCTCCGACGTTGAAGGAGACGATGCCCGCGCGCCGCTCGGGCGGCGGTCCGTACAGCGTGATCCCGGGTACGTCGGCGAGCCGCTCGAGCGCGTAGACAAGCAGCTCGCGCTCGTGCTCCTCGATCGCCTCCATCCCGACCTCGCCGAGATAGTCGATCGCCGCGCCGAAGCCGACTGCTTCCGCGATAGGCGCCGTGCCGGCCTCGAACTTGTGCGGCACCTCACCCCAGGTCGTCCGCTCGAACTCGACCTTGCGGATCATGTGCCCGCCCAGATTGAAGGGCTCCATCGCCTCGAGTAGCTCCCGCCGGCCCCAGAGCGCGCCGACGCTCGTCGGGCCGCACATCTTGTGCGAGGAGAAGGCGAGGAAGTCGCAGCCGAGCATCTGAACGTCGAGACGCTTGTGCGGCGCCGCCTGGGCAGCGTCCACGACCATGATCGCCCCCTGCTCGTGCGCCCATGCCGAGAGCCGCTCGACCGGGTTGACCGTCCCGAGAGCGTTGGAGACGAGGTTCGCGGCCACGACCTTGACGCGCCCTTCGCGCCCGATCCCCTCGAGCGCCTCGAGCTCCAGCTCGCCCGACTCGGTGAGCGGGATCATGCGGAAGCCCGCCCCCGTCCGCCCGGCGACGTACTGCCAGGGGACGAAGTTGGAGTGGTGCTCGAGCTCGCTGACGACGACGAGATCGCCCGGCCCGAGGTTGGAGAGACCCCAGGCGTAGGCGACGAGGTTCAGGCTCTCGGTCGCGCCCCGGGTAAAGACGATCTCGCGCGGGGAGGCGGCGTTGACGAAAACGCCGGCCTTCGCGCGTGCGCCTTCGTAGGCCGCCGTCGAGCGCACGCCGAGCTCGTAGACAGCCCTGTGAACGTTGCCGTACGAGGTCTCGTAAAACCTGCGCAGCGCGTCGAGCACCTGCCGCGGCTTCTGCGCGGTCACGGCTGAGTCGAGATAGGCGAGCGGCTTGCCGTGGATCCGCTGCTCGAAGATCGGGAAGTCGGCGCGCACCTTGCGCGCGTCGAGCCTCGCCTGCGTCGTTACGGCCACGGACCTATGGTACCCGCGGCCCGGCGCGCTTCCTTAGGCCGTCGGGCGCTCGAACGCGGCGACCTGCCACACGAAGCCGCGGTGTTCGAGAACCGGCTCGAGGCCGCGGGCGCGGGCGGCGCCGACGATCGTTCCAACCGAGTGTACATAGGCTCGGAAGTCGCTCCCACGCAGTCGCATCACGCGGTTGAGGAGCCGGATCCCGAGCCGGGTGAGCGCGCGCTCGCGAGGG
Source organism: Gaiellaceae bacterium (assembly GCA_050697715.1). Taxonomy (GTDB): domain Bacteria; phylum Actinomycetota; class Thermoleophilia; order Gaiellales; family Gaiellaceae; genus DASQWP01. Next base: position 3,721 of record JBOHAJ010000145.1, on the reverse strand, counting down.
AAGCTCAGAACGAGCCGCGAGCGCGCGCGGCCCGCGGCGGCGCCCACGAGGGTCTCGGCGTCCGGATAGCAGCAGACGACGCGGTGCATGACAACCGTGTCGGCCGGCTCGACTGCCTCTGGGTCCTCCGCGACGTTCGCGAGCCGCCGCTCGACCCGCTCCTCGAGTCGCGCCTCGCGCAGGAGCGCGCGGGCCTCCTCATCGTAGGCGGGCGAGATCTCCGCACCGATGGTCCGCTCTGCCCCGGCCTTGAGCAGCTCGATCTGGATTGCGCCCACCCCACCTCCGATCTCGAGGACGGTGCCGCCCTGGAGCCCGCGGGCTGCGAGGAAGTCGACGATGCGCTGCGCCGTTCCGTCCAACCCCTTGCGGCGGTAGCGACGCGCGTCCCTGCGCGCGGCGTCCTCGTCGAAGAAGTCCGTGCAGCCCGGAGGCGCGCAGCAGCCGCTCACTTCGCGAGCAGCCGCGCCTCGAGCACGCTCTGGAGCGCGTCCCGCACAGGCTCCAGCTCGATGCGGTCGAAGATCTCCTGGTAGAAGCCGCGCACGATCAGGAGCTGCGCTTCCTCGCGCGAGAGGCCGCGCGCCATGCAGTAGAAGAGCTCGTCGCGATTCACCTGGCTGATCGTCGCGCCGTGGGTGCAGCGCACGTCGTTGGCGAGGATCTCCAGGCCGGGGATCGAGTCCGCGTGCGCCTTCGGCGAGAGGAGGAGGTTGCGGTTCTCCTGGTAGGCGTTCGTCTTCTGCGCGTCCCTGGCCACGCGGATCATGCCGCGCCAGACCGACGTCGCCTGGTCCCGCAACACGCCCTTGAAGGCGAAGTCCGAGGTCGTGTTGGGGGCGAGATGCTCCTGGAGCGTGTCGTAGTCGAGGTGCTGGTCTCCGTCCGCGAAGTAGGCGCCCGTGACACGGGAGGTCGCACCCTGGCCGGCAAGGTCGTTCTCGATCCGCACCTTGCCCTTTCTGGAGCCGAAGCCCCCCGCGACCCAGTCGAGCTCGGCGTCGCGCTCGACCCGCGCCCGGTGCGAGGCGAAGTGCCAGGTGCCCTGGGAGAGGTTCTGGATGGAGACGTGCTCGAGCTTCGAGCCGCGCTCGACGAAGACCTCGGCGACCGCGTTCGAGTACGCCTCCAGCTCCGGCGAGCCGGAGGCGTACTCCTCGATGAGCGTGAAGCGGGCGTCCGGCTCGGCCACGACGAGCAGGCGCCAGAAGAGGGCACCGCCCGCCGCGGAGTTGCCGATGCGAACGTAGAGCGGCTTCTCGAGCGTCACGCCCGCGGGCACGTGAACGAGGAGGCCGTGCTCCCACATCGCTGCGTTGTGCGCCGTCAGCTTGTCGTCGGCGCCGACGAGCCTGCCGAGCCGCTCGTGGTCGCCGAGCGGCTCGAACGTGACCCCTTCCGGCGCGTGGACGATCTCGATCCCCGACTCGGTCACCTCGGCGACAGCCGCTGCGTCGATGTCCAGCATCGACTCCTTCGGACCTGACTCGGTGCCTGGCACCGAGACACGACCGTTGACGGCATAAGCGTCCGGGTCGAAGCCGCGCAGATCCGTGAAGCGCCAGCTCTCCTCCGAGGTCGTCGGGAGCGAGAGCGCGCGGTAGCGCTCGAGAAGCTCAGCTCTCGGCACGGCGCGTCCTCGGCGCATAACGGCGATGGAGGATCAGGACGTTGCCGTCCGGATCCTTGACGAAACCCATGTGGCATACGCCGCTGTCCTCGACGCCCATGACCTCGGCGCCCGCGGCGCGAGCCTCGTCGACGGCTGCGTGGACGTCCGGGACGCGGAGCGCGATGCCATTCTCGTTTGGGACGAACGGCTCGCCCTGCTCCTCTGGCAACCAGAAGGAGAGCGTCAGGTTGGACGTCTCCACCTCTGCCTGCGCGTACTCGCTCGCAGGCAGCCCGAGCACGTCGCGATACCAGCTGACCGCGCGTGCGTAGTCACGCGTCGGCACGGACACGAAGTCGACCTGCTCGACTTTCACGTGCGTCTAGCCGACCGACCCTTCCATCTGGAGCTGGATCAGCCGGTTCATCTCGACTGCATACTCCAGCGGAAGCTCCTTCGTGATCGGCTCGACGAAGCCCGAGACGATCATCGCGGCCGCCTCGGCCTCGGAGAGGCCGCGGCTCATGAGGTAGAAGAGCTGCTCCTCGCCGATCTTGGAGACGGTGGCCTCGTGGCCGACGTCCACGTCGTTCTCGTCGATGCGGATGTACGGGTACGTGTCCGTACGCGACTCCTCGTCCAGGATGAGCGCGTCGCAGACGACCTTCGAGCGCGAGCCGACCGCACCCTTCGCCACCTCGAGCAGGCCGCGGTAGCTGGCGCGGCCGCCGTTCTTCGAGATCGACTTGGAGGTGATCGTCGAGGACGTGTGCGGAGCGACGTGCACCGCCTTCCCGCCCGCGTCCTGGTGCTGGCCCTCACCCGCGAACGCGATGGAGAGCACCTCGCCGTGGGCACCCTGCCCCATCAGCCAGATGGCCGGGTACTTCATCGTCAGCTTCGAGCCGAGGTTCCCGTCCACCCACTCCATCGTCGCGTCCTCGTAGGCGACGGCCCGCTTGGTGACGAGGTTGTAGACGTTCTGCGACCAGTTCTGGATCGTCGTGTAGCGACAGCGCGCGCCCGGCTTGACGATGATCTCGACCACCGCCGAGTGGAGCGAGTCGGTCGTGTAGATCGGGGCCGTGCAGCCTTCGACGTAATGCACGTAGGCGTCCTCGTCGACGATGATCAGCGTGCGCTCGAACTGGCCCATGTTCTCCGCGTTGATGCGGAAGTAGGCCTGGAGCGGCATGTCCACCTTCACGCCCGGCGGCACGTAGATGAACGAGCCTCCCGACCAGACGGCCGAGTTGAGGGCCGCGAACTTGTTGTCGTTCTGCGGGATGATCGTGCCGAAGTACTGCTTGACGAGCTCCTCGTGCTCGCGCAGGCCCGAGTCCATGTCGAGGAAGAGGACGCCCTGGGCCTCGAGGTCCTCCTTCAGCTTGTGGTAGACGACCTCGGACTCGTACTGGGCGCCGACGCCGGCGAGGAACTTGCGCTCGGCCTCGGGGATGCCGAGGCGATCCCAGGTCTGCTTGATATCAGGCGGCAGATCCTCCCAGGACGTGGCCTGCTTCTCGGTCGGCTTGAGGTAGTAGAAGATGTTCTCGAAGTCGATGTCGTTCAGGTTTCCGCCCCACTGGGGGAGCGGGCGGGCGCGAAAGTACTCGAGTGACTTGAGGCGGAACTTCCTCATCCACTCGGGCTCGTCCTTGTGCGCCGAGATCTCCGACACGACCTCGGGTGTGAGACCCCTCTTCGACTTGAAGACGTACTGCTCGGGGTCGTGGAAGCCGTAGCGATACTCGTTGCCGATCTCGGCAACGACCTGCGTCTCAGACGTCGCCATTAGGAACCACCTCCGACCAGTTCGGGCGCGAAGGCCTCGTAGCCCTCGGCCTCGAGTTTCTCGGCGAGCTCAGGCCCGCCCTCCTCAACGATACGCCCGTCGACGAAGACGTGCACGAAGTCCGGCTTGACGTAGTTGAGAATCCGCTGGTAATGCGTGATCACGAGCGCGCCCATGTCGGGGGAGACGAGCGACTTCACGCCTTCGGCCACGACCCGCAGCGCGTCGATGTCGAGGCCGGAGTCGGTCTCGTCGAGCACCGCGATGCGCGGCTTCAGCATCGCCATCTGGAGGATTTCCACGCGCTTCTTCTC
>JBOHAJ010000144.1:0-10225 GCA_050697715.1 Gaiellaceae bacterium | reverse complement strand
CGGCCGGTGGGCGGCGGAGTTCCTCGCCGAGCTGAACATGGAGACGGCGTTCGTCTCGGCCGGAGGCGTCACGCTCGAGCACGGCCTGACCACGACGCGGCGAGCGCTGGCCGACACTCTCCACGCTGCGTCCGCCTCGGCGACGAAGACGGTCGGCTTGATCGACTCGTCCAAGTTCGGGCTCTCCGCTCTCCTCTCCATCGCGCGACCGGAGGAGCTGGATGCCCTCGTCGTCGACGACGGCCTGCCTCGCGAGACGATCGAGGCCTACGAGGCGGCCGGCGTCAACCTCGTCCTGGCCGAACACCAGAAGACAGCTGCCCCGACCGTCTGAAGGAGGAGATATGGCACGTCCCGTCACGCTCTTCACCGGCCAGTGGGCCGATCTGCCGCTCGAGGAGCTCGCCGCCAAGGCCGCGGAGTGGGGCTTCGACGGCCTCGAGCTCGCCTGCTGGGGCGACCACTTCGACGTCGACGAGGCACTCTCCGACCCCGGGTACGTGGACGGACGCTGGGAGATCCTCAACCGCCGCGGGCTCCAGTGCTTCGCTCTCTCGACCCACCTCGTGAGCCAGGCCGTCTGCGACCCCATCGACGAGCGGCACCGGGCCGTCCTGCCCGCCGACGTGTGGGGCGACGGCGAACCGGAAGGAGTGCGGCAGCGTGCGGCCGACAAGGTCAAGGACACCGCCCGGGCGGCGGCCAGATTCGGCGTGCAGCAGGTGAACGGGTTCACCGGCTCGAGCGTCTGGCAAATGCTCTACTCCTTCCCGCCGAACGACTGGGAGGCGATCGAGGCCGGCTACGAGGACTTCGGCGAGCGCTGGAACCCGATCATGGACGTCTTCGACGAGGAAGGCGTCAAGTGGGGCCTCGAGGTGCACCCGACGGAGATCGCCTACGACTTCGTGACGACCCGGAAGACGCTCGAAGCGATCGACCGCCGCGAGCCGTTCGGGATCAACTTCGACCCGAGCCACTTCGCCCACCAGTTCCTCGAGTCCGCGGCGTTCGTCGAGGAGTTCGCCGACCGGATCTACCACGTGCACGTGAAGGACTCGAGAAAGAACCTGGACGGGCGGAGGTCGATCCTGGGCGGGCACCTCAACTTCGGCGAGGCCGGGCGCGGCTGGGACTTCGTTTCCCCCGGGCACGGAGACGTCGACTTCGAGTCGCTCTTCCGGGCGCTGAACCGCATCGGCTACGACGGCCCGCTCTCCATCGAATGGGAGGACGCGGGCATGGACCGCGAGTGGGGCGCCCAGGACGCCCTCGCCTTCGTGCGCCGCACCGACTTCGCCCCGTCCAACGTCGCCTTCGACGCCGCGTTTGCAAAGGAGTAGAGCATGGCTGAGGAAAAGCAGGTCGGATTCGTGACCATGGGGCGCGCCGCCGAGGCGGCCGACGTCCGCACGATCGGTGTCGGGATGCTCGGCTACGCCTTCATGGGCAAGGCTCATTCGAACGCCTACCGGAAGATCGCCTACATGACGTGGCCGCCGCCGCTCGCCCCGCGGCTCGTCGCCGTCGCCGGAAGGACGGAGGAGGCGGTCGCCGAGGCGGCGCGCCGCTACGGCTTCGAGGGCTATGTGACGGACTGGCGCGAGCTCGTCGGCAACGACGATATCGAGCTCTTCGACAACAGCGGCCCGAACAACCTGCACGCCGAGCCGACGATCGCCGCGGCCGAGGCCGGCAAGCACGTCGTCTGCGAGAAGCCGCTCGCCCGCACGGCGGAAGAGAGCCACGAGGTCTGGCAGCGGGTCGCTGCGGCCGGTGTCAAGCACATGTGCGCGTTCAACTACCGCTTCGTCCCCGCGGTGCGGCTCGCGCGGGAGATGCTGGAGGCGGGTGAGCTCGGCGACATCTACCACTTCCGCGGCCGCTACCTCCAGGAGTGGGGCGACATCGACGACGAGGTGTGGCGCTTCGAGCGCGAGGCCGCGGGCTCGGGGGCGCTCGGCGACCTCGGCGCGCACGTGATCGACCTTGCGCGCTACCTCGTGGGCGAGATCGCGTCCGTGAGCGGGACGACCAGCACGTTCAAGGAAGCTCGCGACGTCGACGACGCGTTCGAGGCAGTCGTCGAGTTCGAGGGCGGCGCGCTCGGAACCATCGAGGCCTCGCGCTTCTGTCCGGGTCGCAAGAACGCCTTCGCGTGGGAGATCAACGGCTCGAAGGGCTCGATCGCCTTCGACCTCGAGCGGATGAACGAGCTCCAGGTACATCTCCGCGACTCGAGGCCCGGCGAGCGCGTGCAGGGCTTTCGCAGCGTGCTCGTCTCGGAGGCCGACCACCCCTTCTGGGAGCACTGGTGGCCCCACGGCCACATCATCGGGTGGGAGCACACGTTCGTGCACGAGCTCCATCACCTCCTGACCGCGATCGCCGAGGACGGCGAGGTCGCGCCGCACGGCGCGACGTTCGAGGACGGCTACCGCACGGCGGAGATCTGCGACGCGATCGTGCGCTCGTCCGAGTCGGGCAGGCGTGAGGAGGTCAGGTACCGCTGAACGCGCGCCTCAACCGGCTCTTCGCGGCCGACGGGAGATGCTTCGACGTCGCGGTCGACCACGGCTTCTTCGGCGAGCCGGCGTTCCTCACGGGAATCGAGGACCTGGAGCGCGCGGTTCTCACCCTCGTGGAGGCAGCGCCGGACGCGATCCAGCTCTCGCCGGGGCAGGCTCCGCTCCTCCAGCGCATTCCGGGGCCGCGGAAGCCGGCGCTCGTCCTCCGCACCGACGTCGCCAACGTCTACGGGCCGGAGCCGCCGGACGTCCTCTGGAGCGAGCTTGTCGAGGACGCCGTCGGGATCGCCCTCCGGCTCGACGCCGCGTGCGTCGTCGTCAACCTGCTCTCCCTCCCGGGCGAGCCGGAGCTCTACCGCGAGTGCGTGCGCAACGTCACCGGGCTCCGCGCCGCCTGCGAGGACGTCGGCATGCCGCTGCTGGTCGAGCCGCTCGCGATGAAGCCCGGCGAGTCGGGCTACGGGGTGAACGGCGACGCCGACATCATCGTGTCGCTGGTTCGCCAGGCGGTCGAGCTCGGCGCAGACGCGATCAAGGCCGACCCGACGGATGATCTCGCCGAGTACCCGCGCGTGCTGGAGGCGGCGGGCCGCGTCCCGGTGCTCGTGCGGGGCGGCGGTCGCGCCCCTGACGAGGAGATCCTTCGCCGCACCGAGGCTGTCATGCTCAGCGGCGCAGCGGGCATCGTCTATGGACGCAACGTCATCCAGCACGAGGACCCGACCGGGATGACGCGGGCGCTGATGGCGATCGTCCACGAGCAGGCGACCGCGGAGGAGGCCTTCGTGCTCCTGGGCGCCCATGCCTGAGCGGGTCGTCCGCTTCGGCCTCATCGGCGGGGGACTCATGGGCCGCGAGTTCGCGAGCGCCGCCGCCCGCTGGGTCCACCTCGCGGACCTCGGCGTCCGCCCGGAGCTCGCCGCGGTCTGTGACCCGGCCCCGGAGGTGCTCGCCTGGTACGAGCGGCTCCGGCCCCTTCCCCGCCTCCTCTCCGACTACCGCGAACTCCTCTCCGACGACTCGGTCGAAGCCGTCTACTGCGCCGTCCCCCACCACCTCCACGAAGAGGTCTACGTCGCGGTGCTCCGGGCGGGGAAGCACCTGCTGGGCGAGAAGCCCTTCGGAATCGACCTCGCTGCGAACGAGGCGATCAACCAGGAGATCGCGCTCCACCCGGGGTTGGTCGTCCGCTGCTCGTCGGAGATGCCCTTCTTCCCCGGCGGGCAGCGCGTCTGGCGCTGGATCGCCGAGCGCCGGTACGGGCGCGTCCTCGAGGTGCGCTCCTTCTTCCTCCACTCGAGCGACCTCGACCCGACGAAGCCGAGCAACTGGAAGCGCCGGGCCGAGCTCAACGGCGAGTACGGCGTCATGGGCGACCTGGGCATGCACGCGCTCCACCTGCCGCTCCGCGCCGGCTGGAGGCCGCGGGACGTGCGAGCGATTCTCTCCGACGTCTTCCCGGAGCGGCCTGACGGCGCAGGCGGCACCGTTCCGTGCGACACGTGGGACAACGCCGTTCTCCTCGGCGAGGTCGAGCAGGAAGGCTCCAGCTTCCCCCTCCACGCGGAGACGAAGCGGATCGCGCCGGGCGAGACGAACACGTGGACGATCGAGGTCGACGGGACGGCCGGCTCGATCGCCTACACCACCAAGCTCCCCAAGACGCTGCGCTGGATGGAGTACGAGCCCGGCGCGCCGCAGGCCTGGCGCGTCCTCGACCTGGGCTCCGAGTCCGCTTACCCCACGATCACCGGTGGGATCTTCGAGTTCGGCTTCTCCGACGCGATCCTCCAGATGTGGGCCGCGTTTCTCGACGAGCTCGCCCACGGACGAGAGGGGATGCGCCAGGACTTCCATTGCGCGACGCCGGAGGAGGCCGCCGCCACGCACCGGATCTTCACGGCCGCGCTCGAGTCGTCGGCCGGCTCGTCGGTAGTCGCGGTCGAGCCGGTTCGCGTCTAGTGCCCCGCCCGGGACACTAGTGGACGTCGTCTGCGTCGGGATCCTGGTGGCCGACGTGGTCGCACGCCCCGTGGAGGAGCTGCCGGCGCGCGGCACGCTCGGCCTCGTGGAGGAGGTCTCGCTCCACGGCGGCGGGTGTGCATTCAACACCGCCAGCGCGCTCGCGCGGATTGGCCTGTCTGCGGGCGTCGCCGGGAAGGTCGGACAGGACGCGCTCGGCGACTTCCTTCTCGCGCTCCTGGACGAGCGCGGCGTCGACCGTCGCGGCGTCCTCTCGGCGGCGGGCGTGGCGACGAGCGCGACGGCTGCGCTCGTCGACGGGAGGGGCGAGCGCACGTTCCTGCACGTCCCCGGCGCGAACGCACGCCTGCGTGCGGACGAGCTCGACCCGGACTTCCTGTACTCCGGTCGGGCGCTCCACCTGGCGGGCGCGCTCGTCTTGGAGGAGCTCGACGGCGAACCGGCGGCGTCCCTGCTCGCCGGCGCGCAGGCGCGCGGGCTCCTGACCAGCCTGGACGTCGTCTGGGACGCGACCGGCCGGTGGGAGCGCGTGCTCCCCTGCCTCCCTCACGCCGACGTCTTCGCCCCGAGCGTCGGCGAAGGGCGGGCGATCAGCGGCGAGGAGGATCCGGCTCGGGTCGCCGCGTGGCTCCGCCGGCACGGCGTGCGGACGGTCGCGCTCAAGCTCGGCGCGGAAGGCTGCTACGTCGCCGGCGAGGAGTTCGAGGGGCTGGTCGAGGGCATCCGCGTAGAGGCCGTTGACAGCATCGGTGCCGGCGACGCGTGGGTCGCGGGACTCCTCTACGGGCTGCTCGCCGACTGGCCGCCGGAGCGCGCGGCGCGCCTCGCCAATGCCGTCGGCGCCCTCGCGACGACCGCGCCGGGCGCCTACGACGGCCTGCGCGGCCTGGAGGAGACGCTCGCCTTCGCCGGGCTCACGTAAGCGGCTCTGCCGCCACGACCTCTTCCTCCGGCGACAGGAACTCGACCTCCAGGAGCTCGATGCGAGGGCCTTCCACCTCGACGACCGTGAAGCGGAGGCCGTCGTGGAGCACCTCGTCGCCCGTCTCCGCCGCCCGGCCGAGCTGGCCGAAGACGAAGCCGGCGACCGTGTGGTAGTCCTCCTGCGGCAGCTCCTGCTCGAACTCCTCGTTGAAGTCGTCGATGGAGAACGTCCCGTGGATGCGAACGCGCCCGTCGGCGAGCCGCTCGACCGACTCGTCGGGCAGGTCGTACTCGTCCTCGATCTCGCCGACGATCTCCTCGAGCAGGTCCTCCAGGGTGACGATCCCCTCGAAGGAGCCGTACTCGTCCACGACGAGGGCCATGTGCTGGTTCGTGCGCCGGAACTCGGCCAGCATGGCCGCGAGGTCCTTCGTCTCGGGGACGACGTACGCATCGCGCACGAGCTGCCCGATCTCGACGTTCTCGATCCCGCGGTCGTAGAGCGCCGAGTAGAGATCGCGCACGTGGAGGATGCCGACGATGTCATCCAGCGAGCCGCGGTAGACCGGATAGCGTGTGTACGGCGAGTCGATGACGGCGGCGAGGCACTCCTGCGGCGGCAGCTCGATGGAGATGGCGACGACCTCGGGCCGGGGGACCATGACCTCGTGGACCTCCTTGTCCGCGAAGTCGAAGACCTTGTAGACCATCTCCTCTTCGCGCTCCTCGATCACGCCCGTGTCCTCGGCCGCCGCGACGATCATGCGGATGTCATCCTCCGTGTGCGCGACGACGCCCGCCGGCGCCGGCTGGATGCCGAAGAGCCGCGTGAAGGCGTTCGCTGATTCCTGGAGGAACCAGACGAGCGGGTAGGAGGCGACGTACACCGCCTCGATCGGGAGCGCGACCCAGAGGGCCGTGCTCTCGTTCTTCGTCAGCGCGATGGCCTTCGGCACCAGCTCACCGAGGGTGACGTGGAGGTACGTCACGACTCCGAAGGCGAGGAAGAAGGCGACGCCGGTGGAGAGGAGGGGGTCGTCCAGCCAGTGCTCCACGATCGGCTCGCCCACGGCGCCGAGCGCGATCGAGAAGGCCGTGATGCCGAGCTGCACCGTGCCGATGAAGCGCACCGGGCTGTCCATGATGCGCAGGGCGATCCTGGCGCGACGGTTCCCCCGTGAGGCGAGCTCCATGAGGCGCGTGCGCCGCGCCGTCACGAGCGCGTACTCGGCCGCGACGAAAAACGCGTTCCCCACGACTAGCGCGAGGACGGCGAGGATCTGCAGGAAGATGGTCACGCCCCGCTCACCGGGGCGCTGGTACCAGTGCCCCTCCAGGCGACACACGCCTGCTTCTGGCCCGCGATCACGCGGCGCCAGAGTCCACCCTCCTCCTTGCCAAGGCTTCTCAGCCTTGCCTGCGGACGAGTGCGGCCTCTGGCTTGGTGCTCGCGACCCAGAAGCGGGGCAGCGCCACCTGAAGGGACACTAGGCGGAAGCTCGTCCAAGTCTTGGTCCGGAGGATAGCGGAGGGCTCAGAGGGATAGACCTGCGACGAGCGTCTGAAGCGGTCTGAAGTCGGGCCCGAGGACCGCAAGGTCGGCGCGATAGCCAGGCGCCACGCGGCCGCGGTCGTCGAGGCCCAGCAGGCGCGCGGGGACCAGGCTCGCCATGGCCGCCGCCTCGGGAAGCCCGAAGCGGGCCATGCGCGCGACGAGGGCGGCGCCGCACCGGTCGCCGCCGAGGAGCCTCCCGTCCGGCCCCTCGGCCGGGAGCGGAACCAGATCGCTCGTGAGCGCGATCCGACCGGGCCCGGCGAGCCGCACCGTCAGCTCCTCCGTCGTCGGGTTGAGGTGGCGACCGTCGGCGATGAGCCCGAGCACGACGCGCTCGTCGAGGAGGAGGGAAGGCACCGGCCCAGTGGTGCGCGCGCGCACGGGCGCCATCGCATTCCACAGATGCGTGGCGAAACGCGCACCGGCCCCGAGCGCGGCGCGCGTCGTCAGCGCGTTGGCGCGCGTGTGCCCGACCGCGGCGACCGCGCCGCTGGCAGCGACGAGTTCGATCGCGGCCAGCGCCCCAGGGATCTCGGGCGAGACCGTCACGAGCCTGACGAGGCCACCCGCCAGCCAGTCCTCGAGCGCAGCGAGATCGACCGGCCGAAGCTCCTCGACCGGAATGGCCCCGGCCGCCTCGGGATTGAGGAAGGGGCCCTCGAGATGCAGGCCGAGGCAGAGCGGCTCCTCGCTTTGCGCAACGACGCGCGTCGCGAGCAAATAGCCCGTCACACCTTGTCCGGCGAGCCCCGCGGGTGAATAGACCTGGAGGTCGATGAAGCCCGGGAAGAGGAGCGGCTCGGACGGACCGCGCGCCAGGCGCTGCACGGCGGCGATCGTGCTGCCCTCCACGGTCACCCGTCCCGGGAAGGACCCGTCCAGGGGATCGACGACAAGTCCCTCTAAAGTGTGACCGCTTCTCACCCGATTATCATCGTGCCTGGGGAGCGAGCCGCGAATGACCACCGAAATCACCTGCCTGATCGCCGACGACCACGAGGTCGTCCGCGAGGGTCTCCGCCTTTCGCTCTCCCGCTCGCCGCAGATCCGCGTCGTGGGCGAGGCCTCCGACGGGGCGAGCGCCGTCGCCGTCGCCGAGCGCCGGCGCCCCAACGTGGTGATCATGGACGTCCGCATGCCTGGCATGGACGGGCTCGAGGCGACGAAGATCCTCTCCGAGCGCCTCCCCCAGGCCGCCGTCCTCATCTTCACGGCCTACGGCGAGCGGAGCCTGCTCGGCCGCGGGCTCGAGGCCGGCGCGAAGGGCTACATCCTGAAGGAGGCCCCGCACCAGACGCTCCTTCGGGCGATCGAGAAGGTGGCGAGCGGCGAGGGCTACGTCGACCCCGCCCTGATGCCCGCCCTCCTCACGCGCGAGCGCGAGGAGATGCTGACGCAGCGCGAGCGCGAGATCCTCCAGCTCCTGGCCGACGGCATGTCGAACGCCGACGTCGCCCAGCGGCTCTTCATCTCCCAGGAGACCGTGAAGAGCCACGTGCGGCACATCCTGGCCAAGCTCGAGGCCGACACGCGCACCCATGCCGTCGCCATCGCGCTTCGCGAATCGATTATCGACTAGCGCGCGCGAGCTCCTCGTCGCCTGCACTGTCGGCTCCTTCCTCGTCTTCGCGCTCGGCGTCGCCTTCGACCAGCTCTTTATCGCGGCCGGCGGCCTGATCGCCGCCACGATCTTCTTCGGCGCCTTCGCCTTCTACCTGGTTGTCTCCGAGCGGCGTCGCCACGTGGTCGCCGAGGACGAGCTCGCCGAGCAGGCGAGCTTTCTCGAGTCGCTCGTGGACTCGATCGCCGCCGTGGCGACCACGCTCGACGCGACCGAGATCATGGAGCGGACCTGCGACGAGGCGCGGCGCCTCTTCGGGGCGCGCGAGGCGCGCTTCCATCCCGCGCCGCACGTGTTTGCCGACGGAAAGGACGTGCGCGGCGACCGGATGCTCGTCCCCGTGGCCGTGCGAGGCGAGCGGCTGGGCACGCTCGAGCTCAGCCGCGACGAGCCCTTCCACCGCTGGGACCTCATGCGCGCCACCGTCCTCGCCGACTTCACGGCACGCGCGGTCGAGAACGCCCGCCTGCTCGAGGACGCCCGCGAGCGCGAGGCGGAGCGGGCTCGCCTCACCGAGCAGATCATCACGGCCGAGCAGGACGAGCGCCGCCGTCTCTCGCTCTTCCTGCACGACGGGCCGGTGCAGTCGATGGCGGGGATCGCGCTCATGCACGACGCCGCGCTCGCGGCCATCCACGACGGACGCTTCGAGGACGCCGCCATGGTGATCGCGAACTCGCTCGAGCGGGAGCGAAAGACGATCCAGGAGCTCCGCGACCTCTCGTTCGCCATCGAGCCGCTCGTCCTCCGCGACCAGGGCTTCCACGCCGCCGTGCGCGCGCTCGGGGATCAGGTGGAGGAGACGTACCGGATCACGGTCACGACAGACGTCGGGGCAGGGGAGCGGCTGGCGGAGAAGGCGCAGGTCGCGCTCTACCAGATCATCCGCGAGTCGGTGGAGCAGGCAATGCGCCGGAAGCCCGGGCGGATCGAGGTGGTCGTAAGCGAGCTCGACGACGGCGGCTTCGAGACGAGGATCGCCGACGACGGCGTCGGCGAGCGCCGCCGGGCGTCCGTCGAGGCGATCGAGGAACGGGTGAAGGTGCTGAACGGGGGAATGACGGTCGAGAGCGGAGCCGAGGGCGGCACGGTCGTACACGTCTCCATGCCCGCCTACGTGGCTGACGCTCGCGAGTAGACTCCTGGCCCGATGGGAGAGGGAAAGCACCTGCTCTTCGTCACGAAACCGTCGGGCTACGAGCTCGTCGAGCGGGATGGGAACGCTCCCGAGCCGGGCTCCGAGGTCGAGGTAGGCGAGAACGGCGTCCGCTACACGGTGGCCAAGCTCGGCCCGTCGCCGCTCCCCCAGGACGAGCGGCTCTGCGCGTACTTGCAGCGGGCCTAGTGGCCCCTAGCCACCGGCCAAGGCCGACTCGGCCGCGACCCGGCCGAGAACGAGGGCCGAGGCGAGCGCGCTCGACCAGCCTCCCGTGGAGACCCCGCCGGCGTCCGCACCGGCGACGTAGACGCCCTCGGCCGCATGCGCCCGGGGGTCGATGCGGATGCCGCCCAGCGTGGTCGTGATCGCGGCGACAACCTCGACGATCGTGACCCCGTCCCGCCGCTCGACGGGCGCGCCCGCGCGGCGGGCGGCCTCGATCACCTCGCCCACGG
>JBOHAJ010000143.1:0-2923 GCA_050697715.1 Gaiellaceae bacterium | reverse complement strand
GCCCGAGGAGCTCCCCGAGGGCGCGGCCGAGGAGCCGGCCGACTCGGAGGCGAGCGGGGCCGGCGAGCAGCAGACGACCGAGGGCTAACCCGCCGTGCGCTGGTTTCGTCGGGGCGAACATGCCTCGACCCTCGACCTGCTCGTCGCGGGACTAGGCAATCCGGGACGCGAGTACGCGGACACCCGCCACAACGTCGGTTTCATGGTGGCCGACGAGCTCGCGCGCCGGCACGGCGCGTCGTTCCGCTCGAAGTTCTCGGGGGAGGTCGCGGACGTGCGGCTCGACGGCCGGGTGGCGCTGCTGAAGCCGCAAACGTTCATGAACGAGTCGGGTCGTTCGGTTGGCGCGGCCGTGCGCTTTTTCAAGGTTCCGCCCGAGGCGCTCCTCGTCGTGCACGACGAGGTCGACCTTGAGCCCGGCCGGCTGCAGGCGCGCCTCGGCGGGGGGCTCGCCGGCCACAACGGTCTCCGCTCGGTGGCGCAGCACTTGCGGACGGGCGACTTCCTGCGCCTGCGTGTGGGGGTCGGCCGACCGGAGCGGGGCGACCGGCGACCTGTCGCCGACTTCGTCCTCTCCCCGTTCGCGCCCGACCTGGACGTGGAGAGTCTCGTCGCGCGTGCGGCGGACGCCGTCGAGCTTGTCGCAACGGAGGGCCTCGAGGCCGCGCAGCAGCGCTTCAACGAGCGCCCCGCCTAACGCGAGCGCCCTCGGCGCATTTCGCGACAGACGCGCGCGTCCAGCCTCGCTACGCTGGCAGCGGAGAGAGGCCCGCGGCGGCCCCGGGCCTGGCAGGACACTTGAAAAAGAAAGGGCCGCTCTTCGAGCGGCCCTTGGGCGAGGCTCCAACGCGTTGGCGGCCCAGCGTCGGAGGGCTCGCTTACCTTTCGGCCGCAGGCAGTCCCTCCTTTAGACCCAGCTTGGAGCCGGCCGGCTGCGAGCCCGCCGGCGCCCCCCGCAAGTGGGCCTCGTCGATCCGCACGCGGACGTAGAGGCCCTCACCGGTACGCCCGTATTCCACCCGGACGGCGTCGAGCGGCACGGCCGCCAGTTCTCGAGCGTGCTGTTCGCGCCATTCGAGGAAGCTCTCCTCGGCGCCGGGAGGCTCGAACGACGCGACGAGTCTCGGCCGGAGCCCGATGTCGAGCAGCTCGCCTGCCACGGGCCGAGTCTAGTAGGGGAGAGGCGGCTACGATGACTGCGCGGAACGCGCGTTCCGTCTTTCGTCATGGACCAAGCCGCCGAGCACCCCGACTACCCACCCCTCCACGTCCTCGCGCGCGAGCTCGCGACGAGCGAACGCCTGCGTGAGTTCGTCTCTTCTCCCGCCCCCGCCCGGGTCTCGGAGCCGCTTCTGCCCGTCTTCCTCGCCGCCCTCTGGCTCGCGCGCGGCGGCCCGCTCGTCTGTGTCCTGCCGGAGGACGCCGACGCACGGGATGCGGCGGAGGCGGCGGGCTGGTTCCTCGGGGAGAGCCGGGTGGGGCTTCTGGCTTCGCGCGGCGTCCGCTGGGGCAGCGGACTCGAGCCGCCCCCGCACCTCGTCGGCGAACGTGCACGGGCGCTCGAGGTTCTCGCCGGTGGCGGCCTGGTGTGCGCGTCGGCGGTCGGGGCCGCAGAGGGAGTCCCGCCGCCGGACCGCCGCCCCGAGACGATTCGACTTCGCCCCGGCGACGAGCCCGGCGTGGAGGAGCTTGCCGAGCGACTCGCCCTCGCCGGCTACGAGCGCGTCGAGCAGGCGGAGGAACGAGGTCAGTTCGCCGTCCGGGGCGGAATCGTGGACCTCTTTCCCTCCACCGGCCGGGAGCCGATCCGCCTCGAGCTCTTCGGAGACGAGATCGAGTCCGTCCGCGCCTTTTCGGCGTTCACGCAGCGCACGCTCCACACGCTGGAGGAGGCGGTCGTCTACCCGGCAGCGGAGCGGCGCCTCGATCTGGTCGAGCCTTGGATCGAGGACGAGCCGGCGCCTGTCCCGCGCGATCTCGTGCGGCCGCTCGAGGCTTTCGATCTCGCTTGGCAGCCCGACGAGGTACGTCAAGCCGCGATGGAAGAGCTTGGGGTCGCGCCGTCGCTCGGCAGCGCAATCGAGCTGAGCCAGCTCCCGGCCGGCCAGCGCTACGCCTTCGAAGCGCAGCGGCCGGCCGTTGCCGCGCGGGGCCTTGCGGAGGCGGAGAGCGACCTCCTCGGCTTCGTCCGAGGTGGCAACCGCGTCGTGGTCACGTTCGCGCACCGAGGCGAGGCGCTGCGAACGAAGGCGCTCCTGCGCAGGCTCGAGGCGGATCTCCTCGAGCCCGGCGGCGACCTGCCGGTCGATTCCGGCCTCCTCTTCGCCGTCGCCCCTGCCCGCCGCGGCTTCGTCCTCCGTGAGCTCGGGCTCGTACTGCTGCCCGATACGCAGATCTTCCGGAAGCGTCCGCCACGGGCGGACGCTCGCCTCGGGCGGGCGCTCCAGAGCTTCGCCGACCTGCGCACGGGGGACTACGTCGTCCACGAGGATCATGGCATCGGCCGGCTCCTCGGCTTCGAGACGAAGACGGTTGCCGGCATCACGCGCGATTATCTCCTCCTCGGTTTCAAGGGCGACGACCGCCTCTACGTGCCGCACGAGCAGATCGGCAAGGTCTCGCGCTACGTCGGTGGCGACGGCCACGCGCCGGCGCTCTCGAAACTCGGCGGGCGGGCCTGGCAGCTGGTGAAGTCGCGCGCGCGGGCGGGCGCGCGTGAGCTTGCGGGGGAGCTCATCGCCCTCTACGCGCACCGTCAGCGCGCAGAAGGGGTCGCCTGCGAGGTGGACGGCGACCTCGTCGAGCAGCTCGAGGCGAGCTTCCCGTATGAGGAGACGCCCGACCAGCAGCGGGCACTCGAAGCGGTGAAGGAGGACCTGGAGTCGCCGCGTCCCGCCGACCGCCTCATTTGCGGCGACGTCGG
>JBOHAJ010000142.1:0-3525 GCA_050697715.1 Gaiellaceae bacterium | reverse complement strand
ACCTTGGAGAGCTCGTCCCCGGTCTTGTCGAGCTTGACCGAAGGCTGGAAGAGGTTGACCGAGTGGTCGTCCTTGGCCTCCAGGACGTTGGGGAACCCCTCGATGGTGCAGGTGAGGGTGACCGTGTTCACGAGCGGGTCGGGGTCGCCCGCCTGGACGGTCCGGCTCTTGTTGACGACGGTGTCTCCGGGCGGCAGCACCGCGGGGCCGAACACCACGCCGAGGAGGGAGTCGGTGGCCGTGCACGTCAGAGCGGGGGTGTCTCCGGAGCTGTTGTTGGACAGGGTGAACGAGTAGTTGACCTCGTCCCCGACCTTGGAGAGCTCGTCCCCGGTCTTGTCGATCGCTACGGAGGGCTGGAACAGGTTGACCGAGTGGTCGTTCGAGGCCTCCAGCACGTTGCCGAAGCCGGCGACCGTGCAGATCACCGTGGCCGTGTTCACGAGCGGGTCGGGGTCGCCGGCCTGCACCGTGCGGCTCGTGTTGATGACGTGCTGGCCGCCCGGCGCGAGGTTGACGTCGTCAGCCAGGAGCCCGAGCAGCGAGTCGTTGACGTCGCAGGTGAGATTCGGGCTGTCCCCCGAGCTCGTGTTGTCGACGGTGATCGTGTAGTTGACCTCGTCTCCGACCTTGGAGAGTTCGTCCCCGGTCTTGTCGATCGCCACGGAGGGCTGGAACAGGTTGACCGAGTGGCTGTCGCTGTCCATGACCGTCGCTGTGCTCCCATTGGGGAGTGTGCCGCTGTACTCGACCGTGACGGTGTTCAGCAGCGGATCCGGGTCACCCGCCTGCACGGTGCGGTTCACGTTGAAGCTGCACGACGCTCCGGCTGCGAGGGTGCCGCAGCCGTTGGCGATCGCCGTCGCGGTCAGGTCGCCGAGGAGCGTGTCGGTCGCGCTGACGAGGACGAGCGGGACGTCGCCGTCATTCGTGATCATGAACTTGTAGGTGACCTCGTCACCGACCTTGGAGAGCTCGTCGCCGCCCTTCACGACGTCGATCGAGGGCACGACGTCGTAGCAGAACGAGATGTGGCTCAGGCCGAAGAACTTGTTGTTCGAGTGATTGATCGGGGCGTGGAGGCTCGTGTCGCCCTTGTCCTCCCCGATCGTGTCTTGGTAGTTGTAGAAGTTCCCGTCCGGGCCTCCCTTGACGAATATGGAGTCGACGCCGATGTTCGAAGTCCAGTCGAAGACCGGCCCATCGCCCGTGTCGCGGACGTCGATCGTCACGGTCAAGAAGCCGTCGGTGAAGATGCCGTCCGCCACCGGCTCCACCTTCAGCTCGAGTGTGCCGGGGTCGAGGTTGCCGCAGGTCGGATTGTCGGCGGTAAAGAGCGGCTGGACTCCGTCGCCGCTCGGCGGACCCGGGTGGTTCGCCTGGGCCGGGGCCGCGAGCATCAACGCCACGAGCAGCCCGGCGAGCAAACCTACGCCGGCTCCGAGGCGTCCGAAGCGTTTTCTGGTGGTTCGATCCACGTGCTCCCCTCCCTTGCGCTTCAGTCTCGGGATCGATTGACGATCCCTGTGACACACGAAAGCCGCGGGCGTACGCGCCCGCATTCGAGCGTCCACCTCCTGTGGCGCGCGAGCACGACGGGGAGTGGCTCAATCAGCCGCCTCACCGGTACCTCTGGCCACAGAAGCTGGGCACGCCCGCCCTCGATGAACGTCGCAGTTACCGCTCATGAGCCTACGCCTGTGGAAAACCGACCAATAGAGGCGAACGCCTGAGTCGTCTGACCGCGATCGCCGTAGTCTTGAAGCGGCTACGCGCACGTGTTACAAAAGGCACTTGCGGCCAAATCAACATGGCTGCTTGCCGTCAAATCGTTGTCGCCGATGACGACGCAGTGTTCCGAGAATTCCTGGTGGGCGTCCTCCGGGAGGCGGGGTATGAGACCCTCGACGTCGCGACCGGGGAGGAGGCGCTCGCGGCCGCTCGGTGCGAAGGGACAGCCCTCGTCATCCTCGATGTCCACCTGCCCAGGATGTGTGGCTACGAGGCCTGCCGCGAGCTCAAGGACGAGTTCGGCGACGAGCTCCCGGTCGTCTTCGTGTCGGGTGAGAGAACCGAGCCCTTCGACCTGGCGGCCGGCCTGCTTCTCGGCGCGGACGACTACCTCGTCAAGCCCGTCGATCCGACCGAGCTGCTCGCCCGGGTCCGTCGGCTGGTCAAAGGTTCCTCCCCGGACGTGGCAGCGGTCGGCGCTGACTCCGGTTGCGCCGCCGAGCTGACTCGGCGGGAGCTCGAAGTACTGAAGCTCCTCGCAACGGGGCTCACGCCTGCGGAGATCGGCTCACACCTGTTCCTCTCGCGCAAGACCGTCTCGACCTACGTCCAGCACATCCTCGCCAAGCTCGACGTCCATACGCAGGCCCAGGCGGTCGCCCTCGCCTTCCGCGAGCACATCGTGGATGCCGACGCGAGCGCAGCGCGCGAGCCCTCGGGGCAGCGGGGGAGCTGAGAGGCCGGCTCGCGGCCGTTCCTGCCGAGGCTGCGGCGCTCCGTGGGAGAATGCACCCAATGTCGCTGGGGCTGCTCGACGCGCCGGAGTTGGCCGCGGAACGGATCGACGCGCGCGCACGCGGCGAGAACTTCCCGGTCGCCTCGCTGCTCGCCCCTCGCTGGGCGAGGCCCCACCTGCGCGCGATCTACGGCTTCGCGCGGCTCGTGGACAACCTCGGGGACGAGGCCGAGGGCGACCGCGGCGCCCTGCTCGACGAGCTCGAGCGCGAGCTCGAAGGCCCGCCTCGCACGGAGATGATGCGGCGCCTGCACGCGACAATCGGAGCCCGCTCGCTGCCGCTCGAGCCCTTCCGGCGCCTCATCGAGGCGAACCGCATCGACCAGCTGCGCTCGCGCTACGAGACCTGGGGCGACGTCCGCGAGTACTGCACGTACTCGGCCGACCCGGTGGGCCGGCTCGTGCTCGGCGTCTACGGACGGCTCGGCGAGGCGGAGCTCGTCGCCATGAGCGACTCGGTCTGCACCGGCCTCCAGCTCGTCAACTTTCTCCAGGACCCGCCGCGGGACCTCGCGCTCGGACGCGTCTACCTGCCGCAGGAGGACCTGCGCCGCTTCGGGGTGCGCGACGAGGAGCTCGCCGGGCCGCTGACCGATCGGATCGCGAGGCTGCTCCGTTTCGAGGCGACGCGGGCCGGGGAGCTGCTGCTGCGCGGCCTCCCTCTGGCCGACACGCTCGGCGGGCGGCCGGGCCTCTCGGTGGCGCTGTATGCCCGCGGCGGGCTCGCCGCGCTGGAGGCGCTCGAGCGGGCCGGGTGGGACGTCTTCGCGGCCAGGCCGGCGCCCACTCGCTGGACGTTCGCGCGGCTCGCGCTGCTCGAGCTCCTGGGGCGGCGGTGACGGTTCGGGAGGCGTACACGGAAGTCGTGAGGATCACGCGCCGGGAGGCGCGCAACTTCGCCTGGGGGATCGCCCTCCTTCCGCGGCCGAAGCGGCTCGCGGTGGCGGCGCTCTACGCCTTCGCGCGCCGCGTCGACGACATCGCCGACGACCCGGCGC
>JBOHAJ010000141.1:0-5631 GCA_050697715.1 Gaiellaceae bacterium | reverse complement strand
AGCCCGCTTCCGGCTCGAGCCCGAGCACCTCGGCCTCGACCTCGGAGAGCTTGAGCACGCGGACGTGGCGTAGGAGCACTGAGTCGTACTCCGCATCCATGACGACGGGCCCGAGGCGGGCAGGTCGCACGAGGGCCTGGCCGTCGAGCGAGAGCATGCGCCGGCCGCGGGCCAGGGCGGCCAGGGTCTCGCCGGGGAAGTCCGCACGGGTCAGCGCGCCGGCGTGCACATAGTCCACGCCGGCGAGAGCCCCGGCGAGCCACCCGGGCACCTCGGCTGGCGTCCAGGGCTCCCCGAGCGCCTCGAGAGCGAGTGACCGTCCGTCGCCCTCGTTCTCGATCCGGAAGGCGATCGTCCGCTCGGCCGGCCGCGCCGTGACGGGGAGCCCGAGCGCGCGCAGTCGGGCGCGATCCTCGTCGGCGATCTTCGTGGCGAGCACGGTGGGATGCCCCAGGAGCCGGAGCGCCCGGGCCGCGTAGGTCGGGGCGCCGCCGAGCCGCGGCAGGCCGCCGTCAACGCGATCCAGCGAGACGAGGCCGACGACGCCCAAGCGGGGCATGCGCGGAGCGTACGCTCGCGTAGAGCAGGAACGCGAGGGCGAACGAGGGCAGGGAGGCGCCGACAGTCAGCGCTCCGGCCTCCGGCGCGCCGCCTACGGCGTCCGTCCACCAGGAGGGGCCGGTGGGCTGGATCCACTGGTAGAGGGCGAAGCCGGCCAGCCAGGCGGCGATGCCGCCCCAGCGGACCGCCGTCGCGCGCTCGGCGCCGAGGACAAAGTCGGCCGCCAGGACGCCGAACAGCGGAACGAAGCAGGAGCCGAGGAGGAAGAGGAAGCTCCCGTAGGCGACGATGTCCACGAGGAGCGCGCCGAGCGTCGCCGCGCCGCCGGCGAGCAGGATCAACCCCCGCTGAGGCGCGTGCGGGAGGAGGTTCTGGAGCGAGACTGCCGCCGAGTAGACGTTGGCGAACGGCTCGTCCGTCTCGTCCACCGTCAGCGCGAGGAGCGCGACCGCGCTCGCCGCGCCCCCGGCCGCGATCGCGGTGAAGAGGGCGGTCGTGTCGGCCAGGTCGCGCGAGAGCAGGAGAAGAGCGCCCAGGCCGTAGAGGACGACGAGGGGGACGAAGTAGCCCACGGCCGTTCCCCAGAATGCCGCGCGGCCGCTGCGCGAGAAACGCGTGTAGTCGGCGGCGAGCGGGAGCCAGGATGCGGCCATGGCCACCGTCAAGTCGACGCCCTGCCAGAAGGTGATGCCGCCCTCGCCCGCGGCCGACCAGAGCCCGCTGACGCCGGCGCCGTCGAGGGCCCACCACACGAGGTAGCCGACCGAGGCCGCCACCACCCACACCGCGAAGCGGCGCACGTAGCGGCGGACGAAGGAGATCGGCCCGGCGAGCGCGAGCGCGGCGGTCAGCGCCCCGAAGACGAGTACCCACAGCCAGCGTTCCCGGAAGCCGAAGACCTCGTCCGCGAGCGCGTTCGCCGCCGTCGAGATGACGAAGAGCTCGAAGACTCCCCAGCCGAGGTTCTGCGCGACGTTGAGGCCTGTGGGAAGGTAGGAGCCCTGGCGCCCGAGGGGGTCGCGCAGGAGCACCATCCCGGGCACGCGCCGCTCGAAGCCGATCAGGCCCGCCAGCCCCAGGAGCGCCGTGCCCAGCGCGGCGCCGACGACCGCCGCCAGCAGCGCCCGCTGCAACCCGAGCCCGGCGAGGAACGTCCCCGTGAAGAGAACGAGCAGGCTGATCCCGAGGTTCCCCCAGAGCAGGCCCGTGTCCAGGAGCGAGAGCGTGCGCAGCCGGTCCGGCACCGGGGTCACGCCCCACGTCCGCTCGGTTCCCATGCATGCCTCCCTTCGCTGGCATGACCCAGATCAGGTTCGGCGGGTCGGGACTCGTCCAGTCCCCTCTCAGCCGCTAGGAAGCGACTCCCCGGTTTAGTGCCTCTCCCAGCAATACACGCCTGCTTCTGGCCCGCGATCGCGCGGCGCCAGTGTCCACCCTCCTCCTTGCCAAGGCTGCCGGCCTTGCCTGCGGACGAGTGCGGCCTCTGGCTTGGTGCTCGCGACCCAGAAGCGGGGCAGCATTACTGGAAGAGGCACTGGCTTCTACGCGGTGACTCTACCCGCGAGGACCTCGATGCGGCCGGCGGCCCGTTCGAGCGCGGGCTCGTCGAAGAGGAACGGGGCCGCGTTGGAGATCTCGTGGGCGGGGCCGTCGAGCGACTCTGAGCCCGCTGCCGCGTTGAGGGCGTAGCGCACCGGGATTTCGTGGCAGACGGCAAGCACGCAGCGGTGCGGAGTGTCCAGGAGCGCGCGGAAGGCAGCGGTGTAGCGCCGCGCCGCGTCGTCGAGGCTCTCCCCTCCCGGGAAGGAGTCGCTGCGGGAGTGCGAGTGCTTCCAGGCCCGGTACTCGTCGACCGGGGCGCCGTCGAAGTCGCCCACGTCGATGTCGTCGAGGAGCGGCTCGAGCACGAACGGCACGTCCTCGCGCTCGGCGAGCGCGATCTCGGCGGTGACCCGCGTGCGCGGGAAGCGCGTGTGCACGCAGGCGTCGAGCGGCACGTGCGCCAGCTGCATCCCCAGGACGCGGGCCTCCTGCTCGCCGGCCTCGGTGAGCGGGACGTCCTGCGTGGGATCGCCGTTCACGCGCCGCTCGATGTTCAGGATCGACTCCGCGTGGCGGGCGAGCACGAACAGGCGGCTCATACGACGAAATGCTCCGGCCGCTCCTCGCCGCCGGCGAAGCGGTCGAGGGACAGCAGTGAGAGGTCGAGTGTCGGCTTCTTCCCCACGACGAGCTCCGCGAGGTGCTCGCCGACCGCCGGGCTCTGCTGGAAGCCGTGACCCGAGAAGCCGGTCGCGTAGAGAAAGCGTCGCGGTTGCTCGGTCTCGCCGACGATCGCGTTGTGGTCGGGGCTCATCTCGTAGTACCCCCACCAGGACGACTGGATGGGGAGCTCGGCGAGGACGGGCAGGCGCCGCGTGGCGCGCGTGGCCACGCCCTCGATCGTCGGCTCGCGGCCGCCGAAGACGAGCCCGGTGCCCTCGCGGTGGAAGTAGAAGCCGGTGGAGAAGTCGATCGTCAGGGGGAGCGGGTCGGGGAGGCCGGCGTCCTCTGGCGTGAAGTGCATCCAGCGGGGTTCGCCGCGGACGGGGATGTCGAGCCCGGCGAGGTTCCCGACGTCACGCGACCAGACGCCGGCCGTGCAGACCACCGTGTTCGTGCGGATCCGGCCGGCGGAGGTCTCGACGCTCATGATCTTGTCGCCGAGCCGGACGATGCGCGCTGCGCTCGTGTGCTGGAGGATGCGGACCCCCTGCGCGGCCGCCGAGCCCGCGTACGCCTGGACGACAGCCTCGGGCGTCGCGTGGCCGTCGATCTCGCAGAACGTGGCGGCGAGGAGATCCCCGGTCTCGAGCGCCGGCACGAGCTCCTTCGCCTGCGCCGGCGAGAGCAGCCTCGAGGGGACGCCGAGCGCGCCTTGGAGGGCGACCGCCCGCTTGAAGCGCTCAACGTCCTCCTCGTTGTCGAGGAGGAAGAGGTAGCCGTTTCGGCGGTAGCCGATGCCGCCGACGCGGTCGAGCGCCTGGAACTCGGCCATCGAGCGGAGTGCGATCCGGACATTGAGCTCGTCTGTGAACTGCGCACGGATGCCTCCTGCAGCCTTGCTCGTGGAGCCGCTTCCGAGCGCGTCGCGCTCGAGGAGGGCGACGTCCGTGACGCCCAGCTTCGCCAGGTGGTAGGCGACGCTGGTGCCCATCGCCCCGCCTCCGATGATCACGACTTCGGCCGAGTTCTCCAACGCCGGAGATCCTACGGCCCGCCGAGGCTCGCATGCCTCCCGCGAGCGTCAGTAGGATCGGCCGGTGTCGGCCGGCGCGGCAAGCAAGAGCTCGGGCGCGTTCTCGGTGGACGTATCCGGTGGCCGGCTCGTGGGTTGGCAGGGAGGAGACGGGATGCCCGCTCTCGTGCTCCACGGTGGGCCGCTGTCCGACTACACGGCGCCGCTCGTCACGCAGCTTCCCGGCTCCCTCCGGACGATTCGCTACCAGCAGCGGGGCCTGCCTCCGAGCACGCTCGCGAAGCCGTATACCGTCGCAGCGCACGTGGAGGACGCGGTGCGCGTGCTCGACGCTCTCGAGATCGAGCGAGCCTGGGCGATCGGGCATTCGTGGGGCGGCCATCTCGCGTTCCACCTCGCCGTCACCCACCCCGAGCGACTGCTCGGCGTCGTCGCGATCGATCCCCTAGGCGCCGTTCCGGACGGTGGGTGGGGCGACCTCGAGTGCAACCTGTTCGAGCGGCTCGAACTGCGCTCGCCGGAGGGGGCGGCTCGGGCCCGGGAGCTCGACCGTCGTGCGATGGCGGGCGAGGCATCCGACGAGGAGGCGCTCGAGTCGCTGAGGCTGGTGTGGCCCTTCTACTTCGCGCGGCCCGAGGCGGCGCCGTCCATGCCGGAGTTCGACATCAGCGTCGAGCTCTACGCCGGAGTCGTCGCGTCGGTCTACGAGCACTTCGAGCGAGGGACGCTTGCGGCCGCCCTGCCGCGCTACGGCGGGCCGTTCCTGCTCGTCCACGGCGAGCTCGGCCCGCTCCCGCTCGCCGCGAGCCAGGCGACCGCCGCGCTCGTGCCCCAGGCGGTGGTCGAGCCCATCGCGGGCGCGGGCCACTTTCCGTGGCTGGAGCGGCCCGACGAGTTCTCCGCCGTCCTGGCTTCGTTCGTCCGGCGCGGCCGTCCCGCTTAACACGGGCTTAACCCTCCGCAACAAGGACTTCACGGGCGAAGGGCTATAAGGAAGCCATGCCTTCGCTCTGGACGAGGACGGGGTCCCTCGTGCTCGCGGCGCTGCTCGGCGGCGGGGTCGCCGTCGGCGTCGGCGCCGCGGTGGACGGCGACAACGCGGACACGGTCGTGACCACGGTCGAGCGCCAGGTCGGTCCCGCGCCGGCCGCCTTCACAGACGACGGCGGCGCGAAGTCCATTCAGCAGATCTACGGCGAGGCGGGCCCGGGCGTCGTGCAGGTGACCTCCACTCAGGTCGTCTCCAACGACCCCTTCTTCCCGCAGAGCGCCAGCTCGCTCGGCTCCGGCTTCGTCATCAACAAGACGGGCCACATCGTGACGAACTACCACGTGGTCGAAGGCGCGCAGGACGTCGAGGTCAACTTCTCGGGCGGCGAGGACAAGGTGCCCGCGGAGATCGTCGGCACGGACCCGTCCACCGATGTCGCCGTCCTCAAGATCGACGCGCAGTCCCGCGCGCTCACCCCGCTCGACCTCGGCGACTCGGACAGCGTGAGGGTCGGAGACCCCGTCGTGGCGATCGGGAACCCCTTCGGGCTCGAGCGCACCACGACCGCGGGGATCGTGAGCGCCCTCCAGCGCCAGATCCAGTCGCCCAACGGCTTCACGGTCGACAAGGTCATCCAGACCGACGCGCCGATCAATCACGGGAACTCGGGTGGTCCGCTCCTGAACACCCGCGGCGAGGTGATCGGCGTGAACACGCAGATCTTCACGGGCGGCACCTCCGAGGGCAATGTAGGCATCGGCTTCGCGATGCCGATCAACACGGTCAAAGAGGTCGTGTCCGAGCTGATCGAGCGCGGCAAGGTGGAGCATGCGTACCTCGG
>JBOHAJ010000140.1:0-5099 GCA_050697715.1 Gaiellaceae bacterium | reverse complement strand
GCACCGTCGCGGCCGCCCGCGGCGCCTTCGAGTTCGGCGAGCGCGCCACCGTCGAGGCAAAGGGGAAGCCCGCGGGGGTTGCCTGCCGGCGGGTGCTGCGCGCCCTTTCGCTCATGCGCCCGCGCGGGGTGGGGGGTCTCCGGCGCGCGTTCGTCGGACGCGAACGAGAGCTCGAGCTTCTCCAGGCCGCCTACCACAGGGTTGCGCGAGAGGGTGAGCCGCACCTCGTCACGATCGTCGGCGACCCGGGCGTCGGCAAGACCCGCCTCGTGCGCGAGTTCTGGGAGTGGTTGGCCGGGGAGTCGCCCGAGCCGCAGCGCAGGACGGGGCGCTGCCTCTCCTACGGACAGGGCATCACCTATTGGCCCCTCGCGGAGGTGCTGAAGGAGCATCTCGGGATTCTCGAGAACGACCCGCCAGAGAGCGTGCAAACGCGCCTGGGCGGACGGGAGATTCTCGCTCTTACCCTCGGCCTCGACGTCGCGGGAGACCTGCACCCGCTCGCAGCCCGCGACCGCCTGCACGAAGCCTGGGTCGACTTCGTCACCGAGCTCGTCGCCGAGCAACCGGCGGCTGTCCTTGTGGAGGACCTGCACTGGGCCGAGCCCGAGCTCCTCGACCTGCTCGAGCGCCTACTCAGGGACGCGAGGGGACAGCTGCTCCTCATCGCCACGGCACGGCCCGAGCTGCTCGATGTGCGCCCGGGATGGGGTGGCGCCAGGCGCGCCGCCTCCACCGTCGAGCTCGAGCCGCTCTCGCACCGCGACGCCGAGCGAATGCTCGAGAAGCTCTTGGCCATCGAGCTGCCGGCGGAGCAACGAGACATCATCGTCGCGCGAGCAGAGGGAAATCCGTTCTTCGTCGAGGAGCTGTTGAGGACGCTCATCGATCAGGGCGTGCTTCGGCGTGCGAACGGAGGCTGGGCGGTGCGGGAGCTGCCGGTCGGCTTCGCCGTCCCCGACTCCGTCCAGACCGTGCTGGCCGCGCGCATCGACCTCCTGCCGTCGGCCGAGAAGGCCGCCCTCCAAGCGGCCTCCGTCATCGGACGCGTGTTCTGGACCGGGCCCGTGTACGAGCTCCTCGAAGGCCTCGAGCCGGATTTCAGGATCCTCGAGGAGCGCGATTTCGTCCGGCGCCGCCCGGGGTCGTCCATGACCGGGGAGCGAGAGTACGTCATCAAGCACGCGCTCACGCGCGAGGTCGCCTACGGGAGCCTGCCGAAGGCCAAGCGGGCACGTCTCCATGCGGCCTTCGCCGCTTGGCTGGAAAGCTTCGGCCGCGGCAGGGACGAGCACGCCTCGCTGCTTGCGCACCACTATGCGGGGGCCGTTCGGCCTGAGGATGCGGACCTCGCGTGGTCTGGAGCCGCGGACGAGCTCGAGCAGCTCCGCGGAAAGGCGATCTTCTGGCTGGGTCGCGCCGCCGAGCTGGCCGCCGGCCGCTACGAGCTCCGGGAGGCGCTCACGCTGCTCGACCAGGCCCTCGCGCTGGAGTCGGAGAACCGGGCGAGGATCGTGCTTCTGCGCCAGGTCGCCGACGTGCACTTCCTCGGGTACGAGATGGAGCGCTTCCGAAGCGCGCTGGAGGAGGCCCTTGCGCTCGGGCCGGACCGTGCCGTCGCGGCCGAGATCTACGCGTTGCTCGCGGAGATCGGTCTCGCGCGCCCCTACATGTGGAAGCAGCCGCCGCCCACGGAGCTGGGGGACAGGTGGCTGGCAACAGCGCTCGAGTTGGCCGAGCCCGCGTCGGAAGCGCTCGCCTACGCCCTCACGGCCCGTGCGCTTGCGGCGCCGGAGACCGGGGCCGAGGCGGCGGACGAAGCGCTTGCCCTCGCCGAGACTCACGGAACGGTGGAATTGCTTCTGAACGCTTACGAGGCGAAGGAGCTCGTCGCCTCCGTATCGGGACGCTTCGAGGAAGCTTGCGACTGGGTCGACCGGGCACTGGAGCTCCTTCACCGGCTGAGCGATCCCCCCGTCCACGCCAACTGGATGTGGGACGCAGGTTGCGCGTACCTCCGGGCCGGGCGCGTTGCCGGCGTCGCGCCGCTCGCCGACGAGTTCGACCGGGTGGCCGCGGGCTTGACGGCTCATGACAGAGTGCACGCGGTCGCCCTCCGCACCGCGCTCGTGAGCTCGATGGGTCACTGGCGCGCGCTGGCCGAGCTCGGTGAGCCCGCAGAACGGGCGGCCGCGGCGAACGAGGAGACTCCGTGTCAGTTCAACTGGCGCTCGCTGCTCGTCTGCGCGCTGGGCCGGCAGCACGCCGGCGACGAACGCGAGGCACGGAGGCTCGAGGAGCGGGCGCTCGCAACTGCAGTCGTCGCCGGGCCTGCGGAGCGCGAGCCCGCCCTGCGTCGGCTCGCGGTGCTTCGCGGCGACCTGGAGGAGGCGGAGCGCATCCTCGAGCACCTTCCTGCGAGCGTCGACCAGTTCGGCTTCGACAACGCTGCGGCTCGGCTCGACGCCCTCGTTGCCCTCGGCGATCGCGGACGCGTCGAGGAGGAGGCCGCCCCGTTCCTCGTCGGCGAGAGCTACACGCGTCCGTTCGCGCTCCGGGCGCTCGGCGTCGTTCGCGGCGACAAGGCGCTCATCGAGCAGGCGGCAGCCCGATTCGAGGCCATGGGGCTCGACTGGCACGCAAAGGAGACCCGGGCGTCGTTATGAAAGGGAAAGGCCCACAGCTGCGGGCCTTTCCTTCGCCTTGAGCTGGTTCGGAGGCTACGCCGGCTGCTCTCCCCGCCGGCCTCGCACCGCGAACGCGGCGCCCGCGATGGCGAGCGTGATGGCTCCCGCGATCCCGAGAGACGTGGCCAGGCCCGGCGCGGAGATCGTCACGCCGTCGTCGTACGCCGCCATGGGGGCGGTGCCGCCTTGGACGCCACGGATTCCCTCGACCGTGCTGTAGCCGGCCGGGATCCCCTCGGGAGCGCCGCCTCCGGCGCGGCGGGTTTCCTCGACCGTGCTGTAGCCGGACGGGAGCCCCTCGGGAGCCGTGGCGCCTTCGACGCCGCGGGTTTCCTCGACCGCGCTGTAGCCGGCCGGGATCTCCTGGGGAGCGCCGCCTCCGGCGCGGCGGGTTTCCTCGACCGAGCTGTAGCCGGACGGGAGCCCCTGGGAAGCGGTGCCGCCTTCGGCGCCGCGGGTTTCCTCGACCGTGCTGAAGCCGGCCGGGATCCCCTCAGGAGCGCCGCGGGCCGCCTCGACCACGCCGACGCCGGGAGACCCGGGAGAGTCGGCCGCCGGGTGGCCGCCAGCAGCGGCAGCGCCCGGGGCAGCGACCGCTACCGCGACCGTCAGGGCCGCTGCCGCCTCACGGAGACCGTGCGCCTCGACATCGGACGCTTCGAGCGCCCGGACGAGCGAGTCGAGATCGATCGAGAACGTGACGTTCTCGCCACGGGCCTGCTTGAGGAGCGCCTCCAGATCGGAACGCTCCCACTCGATGGCAACGCGGCGGGTCTCGACCCGCGGGCCGCCGTTGCTGCCTGACATGCGAACGTCGAGCAGGAGCTCCGGCTGGCCCTCCGCGGCGCGGACCGCATCTTCGATCTCGCGCCGAGGGACCGTCGCCGACATGCCTCGCTCCTCCGCGACAGTCGCGAGGTCGGCGAGCCTCGCGCGCGTAAATACTTCCTGCATAGGCCGCTCCTTTCGTCTTGGGCCCAGCCACGGGCGTCTGCACATTTGGCGGCTACAAGACGCGCGCGGCCAGCTCGATCTTCCCACAGCCTTGCGCCGAATACAACGAACTCCCCCAGGAGGAAACCTAAAGCTTCCTACACAAAAGTCCGATGTTCGCCGCATGAGCGCTCGGCGCACGGACCGGCCCAGGTCCGCTAACGAGCCCACCCGGTGGATCGACCGGTGGCTCGCAGCGTGCCATGACCTCGCCGAGCTCGAGCGCTCGAACCCGATGACGGACGCGGTCATCGACGAGGTCGACGGCCGCATGATCCGAATCGGCGATCAGTGGCTCGCCGATTTCGCCTCCTGCAACTACCTGGGATTCGACCTCGACCGCGAGATCATCGAGGCGATCCCCGAGTACGTCGAGAAGTGGGGAACGCATCCCAGCTGGTCGCGCCTGCTGGGTAGCCCGGCCCTGTATCCGCTCATCGAGGAGCGCCTGACGGAGCTTCTCGGCTGCGAGGACACGCTCGTGTTCCCCACGATCACCCTGATCCATCTGTCCGTGATCCCGGTCCTGGCCGCGGGCGGGACAATCTTCGTGGACAGCCGCACGCACAAGACTGTCTACGACGGCTGTCAGTTCGCGGCAGCTCGCGGGGCGACGGTCAAGAGGTTCCTGTTCGAGGATCCAGACGACCTGGAGCGGCTGCTCAAGCAGGACCGCTCGGCCACGCGGCTGATCTGCATGGACGGCGTCAACAGCATGACCGGGAACGCTCCCGACCTGAACGCCTTCGCTCGGATCGCCCGTCGCTACCACGCGCTGCTGTACGTCGACGACGCTCACGGGTTCGGGGTCGTCGGCGAGCGCTCCCCCGACGAGCCGAGTCCGTACGGGCTCCGTGGAAACAGCATCGTCCGGCACTTCGGCGAGACGTACGAGGATCTCGTGCTCGTCGCCGGCTTGTCCAAGGCGTACTCGTCGCTCGCGGCGTTCGTCGCGTGCCCGACCGAGCTGAAGCAGTTGCTGAAGACAGCCGCGCCGCCGTATCTCTACTCGGGGCCGTCCCCGGTCGCGTCGCTCGCAACCGTGCTCGCCGGCTTCGAGGTGAACGAGAAGCGCGGCGACGCGATCCGCGCCGACCTGTGGAGCAAGACCGCCCAGGTGCTCGAGTGCCTCGACCGGCTCGGCGTTCACACACCGAACCAGTCGGGTTTTCCGATCATCGAAGTTCCGCTCGTCCGTCACGAGGACATCGACGCCGCCGGGCGTTTCCTCTTCGAGCGTGGCGTGTACGTCACACTCGCCGCCTACCCGCTCGTGCCCAAGGTCGAGGTGGGCTTCCGCATTCAGGTGACGGCTGCCAACACGCAGGCCGAGATCGAGCAGCTCATCGACGTCTTGGGGCAGCTGGCCGAGGCCTTCGACCTGCAGCCTGCTCGGCGCGAGGAGTACGCGGCGTGACC
>JBOHAJ010000139.1:0-9441 GCA_050697715.1 Gaiellaceae bacterium | reverse complement strand
CGCCGCACGTGGCGGAGGAGCTGTGGGAGCGCCTGGGGCACGAGCGGCTGTGGCAGGAGTCGTGGCCGCAGGCCGACCCGGCCCTGCTCGAGCGTGAGACCTTCGAGCTCGTCGTGCAGGTGAACGGGCGCGTCCGCGACAGGGTCGAGGTTGGCGTCGGCCTCTCCGAAGACGAGCTCATCCAGAAGGCGAAGGAGCTCCCCCGCGTGCGTGCTCACCTCGACGGCAAGGAGGTACGAAAGGCGATCGTCGTGCCCGGAAAGCTCGTCAACCTCGTCGTCTAAGCGTCTGGGCGCGTCCCTATGCTGAGGGCGTGAACGTCACCGACGTTCTGCTCGTCCTGGGAGTGTTCCTCTTCGCGGTGCTGGGCTTCTACCGGGGCTTCACCGCGCAGACGCTCTCGCTCGGCGGGTTGGCGCTCGGCGCGCTCCTGGGCTCCTTCGCCGCTCCGTACCTGCTCGCCGACAACTCGCCTTGGCTGCTGCTCGCGAGCCTCGCAGGCGCCCTCGTGGGCGCGTTCTTCCTCGGCACGCTCGCAGTCGCCCTCGGGACGCCGATCCAGCGCTTCCTGCTCGCGCGTCCGCGGCTCGCGCTCGCGGACCACGCGGGCGGCATCCTCGCCGGGGGCTTCCTCGGCCTTGCCTTCGCCTGGCTCGTGGCGGTGCTGGCGCTGCAGCAGCCGGCGCTGGGGCTGCGCGAGCCGGTGCAGGAGTCGGCGATCATGCCGCGCCTCCTGCGGGCGGTACCCCCGGCCGCGGTGCTGCGCGCGCTCAACCGCTTCGACCCGCTCCCGCTCCTGCCCGGGATCTCCGAGGAGTTGCCGAAGCCGGATCCGAGCGTGCTCCGCAGCAAGGGAGCGCAGGCCGCGATGGCCGGGGTGGTGAAGATCCACGGGAGCTCGTGCGGGGTCGGTGTGCAAGGTTCGGGCTGGGTGGTGCGGAGGGCGCTGGTGGCGACGAACGCGCACGTGGTGGCCGGGCAAACGGATACGCAAGTGCTCGCCCCCAACGGCCAGACGCTCGCAGGCCGGGTCGTGTACGTGGACGCGACCAACGACGTCGCGCTCCTGCGGGTGCGCGGGCTCCGCACCGCGCCTCTGGCCCCCGACGGCAGCGTGGATCTGCCGCAGCCGGTCGCGCTCGTCGGCTATCCGCGCAACGGGCCGCTGACCTCGAGCGCCGGGACCGCCGGAGAGGCCCGCACGGTGCTCGCGCCCGACGCCTACCGCCGACGCGTGCGTCCCCGCGTGGTCGTGCCGCTCCGCGGGGCAGTTGAGCCAGGGGAGAGCGGGGGGCCGGTCGTCGATCGCCGGGGCGCCGTTCTCGCCATGATCTTCGGTGGAACGCGGAGTGGACGGGGCGGATACGCGGTCCCGGTCGATCTCGTCCTGCGCGGCCTGAGCAAGGCCCGAGGGGCCGCGAATCCCGGCCCCTGTCTTGAGTAGACGGGGCGCCGGACGGGGCGCTGCGCTCGTCACCGGGGCGACCCGGAATGCCGGGATCGCCGCGGCGACCGCCCGAGCTCTTGCGCGGGACGGCTGGAACGTCGTCACGACCGGCTGGCGGCCGTTCGACGCGAGCGAGCCCTGGGGCTCCCGCTCCGAGGACGCCGCCGACCTCGTCGCCGAGCTCGGCGGCCTCGGAGCGAGCGCGGCCTTCCACGAGGACGATCTCGGCTCGCCGGCCGCAGCGGAGCGCATCTTCGACTTCGCCGAGGAGACGGTCGGGTCCGTGGACGCGCTCGTCGTCGCCCACACGCACTCCCGCGTGGGAGGGCTCCTCGAGACGTCTCTCGAGGAGTGGGACCGGCACCTGGACGTGAACGCCCGCGGCACGTTCCTCCTCTGCGCCGAGTTCGCCCGGCGCTGGCGGGGTGAGCGGGGAACCGGGCGCATCGTGGCTTTCACGAGCGCGGCGCCGCTCCCCGGCGAGGCCGCGTACGCGGCGAGCAAGGGGGCGATCGAGTGGCTGACGCTGACCGCCGCCGCGGAGCTCGCGCCAGAGGGCATCACGGTGAACGCCGTCGATCCCGGTCCGACCGATACGGGCTGGATGGACGAGGAGCTCGCCGACGCCATCCGAGCGGAGAGCCCGCTCGGGCGGCTCGGCCGCCCCGAGGACGCGGCCGCGCTGGTCGCCTTCCTTTGCTCTGCCGCCGGCGGCTGGATCACGGGCCAGATCCTCCATTCGGACGGCGGCTTCGGGTCGGTCCGGACGCTCCGCCGGGCCCGCGAGCCGCTGTAGCCCGGCGGGCGGCGAGCCTTCTCGTCACGATCCGGTGGCGGTCTCGGCACGAGGCGTGCGCCACGCGCGCGCATTTCGACGCCAGCATGGTTGCCATGCGACTCGTCGCCGTCATCGCTCTTGTCTTGGCGCTCTTGGCCTCCCCTGCCGCAGCGGCAACGGCCGTCATCGCCCCGAGCGCCGACGTCGGCCTGCCCTTCTGGTGCGACTGGGGCTACGACTGGGAGGAACGCTGCTACGTGGACGGCGGTCGGCGGCTCCCCGTCGGAGGCGTGGACGACAAGGTCTGGCGTTCGGCGCTGCGCTTCTCCCTCGTGCCGGTGCCCGCCGGCGCGACGGTGACGAGGGCGCGCTTGCGCCTCTACTTCGACGGCGTCTGCGTCGCCCCTCGGCTCGCGAGCGTTCGCTGCGGCCCCCGCGGCTACACGCTGGACGCGCACCGGATCCTCAGCTCCGACTGGTTCGACGAGCGCGAGGTCGAGCTCGACGACGTGGCGGCGGCGAGCACCACTCTGCCGGGCGGCGCGGCTCCGGGCTGGCTCACCTGGGACGTCACGGCGCTCGTGCGCGCGTGGCATCGCCGCCTCGTCCCCAACTACGGGCTCCTGCTCAAGCTGGCGGAGGAAGAGGAGGACTTCGACGTCGGCGGCCCCTACCTCCCGTCCTCCTCGTTTGCCGACCTCCGCCTGCGCCCGCGCCTGGCGGTCGAGTACCTGCCTCCGGGCTGATGCAGATGCCGTCTGTCTCAGGACGGCGCGCGCTCGTCTACGCGGCCGTCGTTCTCGCCTTGCTCGCTCTCGGGGGTCGATACGCGCTTGAAAGCGGCGGGGAGCCGTCGCGCACGTCCGCCGCCGCGCCTGTGCTCGCCGCAGAGCCCGCTCCGCCGCGGGAGCTCGTCGTCCACGTGGTCGGGGCCGTGCGGAGCCCGGGGCTCTACCGGCTCCCGGAGGGCAGCCGTGTGGACGAGGCGATTCAGAAGGCCGGGGGGCCGAAGGCGAGGGCGGCGCTCGAGCTCGTGAACCTTGCCGCGCCGGTCGCCGACGGGCAGCAGGTGGTCGTTCCCCTGCGCGAAGAGGGTGGAGCGCCGGCCGCGGTCGCAGGCGCGAGCGGCCTCGGAATGCCGGGAGGCAAGGTGCACCTCAACTCGGCGACCCTGGAGGAGCTCGACACCCTTCCGGGCGTCGGGCCCGTGACCGCGCAGAGGATCCTCGACTACCGCACGCAGAACGGCGGCTTCGGCTCGGT
The DNA here is from genome assembly GCA_050697715.1 of Gaiellaceae bacterium. Lineage (GTDB taxonomy): Bacteria > Actinomycetota > Thermoleophilia > Gaiellales > Gaiellaceae > DASQWP01. The sequence goes on along the minus strand of JBOHAJ010000139.1, from coordinate 5,953 downwards.
GGAGGAGCTCGACGCCGTGTCCGGAATCGGGCCCGCCCGCCTCGAGCAGCTGCGGCCTCTCGTCGACCTGTGAAGGCGAAGCTCGCCGAGGGGCTCAGGCGCCTTCCGGCGCCGCACCTCCTGGCCGGCGCCCTCTGCTCCGGGCTCGCCGTCTCGCTGCTCGTCCGCGTTCCGGAGGTGCCGGCCATGCTCGTCGCCGCCTCCCTCGCCCTCCTCTCTCTGCACGCCGGTCCGCGCCGAGCCCTCGCCCTCGCGGCCGCGCTTCTGGCCACGGGCTGGTGGTGGGGCAGCCTCCGTCTCGACGCGCTCGACAGGAGCGTTCTCGCCGAAGAGATCGGCCGCGTCGGCCGCGCGCGCGTGGAGGTCACCGGGCCCGCCCGCCGGAGCGAGTTCGCCGTTCGCGTCCCGATCCGCGTCCTGCGGCTCGGGCTTCTCGAGGTGGACGAGCGCTCGCGTCTCGACCTCCCGCCAGAGCGGGCGCCGCCGCAGGGGGCCCTGCTGGAGGTCGTTGCGACCGTCGTCCGTCCGCGCGGGCCGGAGGAGGCAGGCGGCTTCGACGAGGCGGGATACCTGCGCCGCCAGGGTGCGCACGTCGTCCTGCGCGCAAACAGCTACCGCCTCGTCGGGCGGCGGGGCGGGCTCGGCGGGGTCGCCGACCGCCTGCGGAGCACGATCGCCCGCTCGATGGCGCCCGGCCTGGAAGGAGAGCGACGCGCCGTGCTCGCCGGCGTCGTCCTGGGCGAGGACGAGGGGCTGGACCGCGAGCTTCGGGACGACTTCCGTGCCGCCGGGCTCTATCACCTGCTCGCCGTGTCCGGCCAGAACGTCGCCTACGTCGTCGGCGGCATGATCCTCCTCGCCTGGGCGCTGGGATTCCCCCGCTGGGCGGGCGAGCTGGGGGCGCTGGCCGCCGTCGGCGGCTACGTGCTCGCCGTCGGCTGGCAGCCCTCGGTCGTCCGCGCGGGCGTGGCCGGCGGACTCGCGTCTCTCGCGTGGCTGGCCTCGCGCCCGCGCGACCGCTGGTACTTCCTGCTCGCGGGTGCGGCGGTACTGCTCGCCTGGAACCCGTACGGGCTGCTCGAGCCGGGCTTTCAGCTCTCCTTCGCCGCCGTCGCGGCCATCTTCGTGCTCGTCCCGCGCCTCGAGAGGTGGCTCGAGGGGTACCCGGTGCCGCGGCGGCTCGCCACCGTCGTCGCGATCTCGCTCGCCTGCGGGCTGGCCACGGCTCCGATCGCCTGGCTCCACTTCGGCTCGGTCCCGGTCTTCTCGGTCCCCGCCAACGCCCTCGCCGCGCCCGTCGTGGCGCCGCTCCTCGGGATGGCGCTCGTCGCCGCCGGCGTCCACCCGATCCTGCCGGAGGCGGCCGCTGCGATGGCATGGGCCAACGGCTGGCTCGCCGCCTACCTCGCGGCCTGCGCGCGACTCGTCGGCGGACTTCCGTTCGCGCAGGTCACCTCCGGCGCCGCGTTCGGGGCGCTCGCGGCCGTCGTGCTCCTCTGTCTCGTCGTCCCTCGCCTGCCACCGCCGCGCGGCCGTCGCGCGGGGCTGCTCGTCGCCACGGTGGCTCTCGCGGCCCTCGTGGCGTGGCGGAGCACGCCGAAGGAGGAGCTCCCGCCGCCGAGCGGGCTTCGCATCGCCTTTCTGGACGTCGGGCAGGGAGACGCGACGCTCCTTCAGGTTCCAGAGGGGGCGGTACTCGTGGACGAGGGGCCGCCGGAGGCGCGCGTCGCCGAGCAGCTCCGCCGCCTCGGCGTGCGGCGCGTCGAACTGCTCGTCCTGACGCATCCCTCCCGCGACAACATCGGCGGAGCCGAGGACGTCGTCGAGCGTCTCGACGTCGGCACCGTGCTCGAGCCCGACCTGCCCTTCCCGAACCCCTACGGCGGCCCGGCCCTCGCAGAAGCTCGCCGCCGCCGGATCCCTGTGCTGGTCACGCGCGCCGGCCAGGTCTTCCGCCTGGGCGGCCTCCGCCTCCGCGTCCTCTGGCCCGACGGGGAGGCGAGCCCGGCGGACGACCCCAACGACCACGCGACCGTTCTCCTCGCCTCGTACGGGCAGGTGGACGTCCTGCTTCCTGCGGACGCCGAGTCGAACGTCACGCTCGGCCTGCGGCCGCCGCCCGTCGAGCTCTACAAGGTCGGCCATCACGGCTCCGAGGACGCGGGGCTCGCCGATCTGCTCGCGCTGCTCCGTCCGACGATCGCGGTCGTGTCCGTGGGCGCCGGAAACGACTACGGCCATCCCGCGCCGACTACGCTCGCTGCGCTCGGAGCGGCGCCGGGGCTTGCCGTCTACCGCACCGATCGAGACGGCCGCGTCGTCCTCGAGACGGACGGCCGCCGGATCTCGGTCGCGACGGGAGGCTGACGTATGCTCACCCGCGATGTCCGAGGGCGAACTCCTCCCCGTCTACCTCCTCACGGGCGGCGATCGGCCGAAGATTCGCCGGGCACTCGCCCGGCTGAAGGCTCGCTTCGTCGACGAGTCGATCGAGACTCTGCCGGAGACCGCCTCCGGCGAGGAAGCGGTCTCCGCGTTGAACTCGCTCGGTCTGTTCGCGGGGGACGCCGGCCGACTCGTCGTCGTCGAGGCCGTGGAGCGCTGGAAGGCGGAGGACGTGGAGGCCGTCGCCGCCTATCTCACCTCGCCCGCGCAGGGCTCGGTCCTCGCGCTCGTCGCCGGCGAGCCCCTCAAGAGCTCGAAGCTTCAGGAGCTGGTCGCACGCGCCGGCGGGGTGCTCGCCTACGAGGCGCCGAAGCCCCGCGATCTCCCCGCCTGGGTGCGGGAGCAGTTCGAGCGCCTGGAGGTGACGGCGGACGCGGAAGCGGCGCGCGCTCTCGTCGAGATCGTCGGGAACGACGTGACCGCGCTGGCCACGGAGGTCGAGAAGCTCGCCGCCTGGGCGGAGGGCGACCCGGTAGGCAGGCGGGAGGTCGAGCTGCTCGCCGCTCCGACCGCGGAGACCTCCGCCTGGGCGCTCACCGACGCCTGGGGCGCGAGGGACGCCGGAGTGCTCCTCGCCGCCTGCGAGGCGCAGCTCGAGCGGGAGGAGAAACCGTTCGTGATCGCGGCGCGGCTCGCCTCGTACGTCGGGCGCGTCCGGGCGGCGCAGGCGCTCGCGGAGGAGGGTCTTGGCGCGCGCGACGTGGCGAAGCGACTGCGGGTGCACGAGTTCACGGCGCGCAAAGCCCTCGCCCACGCCCAGAACTACGCGCGCGACGAGCTCGATGACGTGATTGTGCGCCTGGCGGAGCTCGACGCCGCGCTCAAGGGCGCGAGCCGTCTCGCCGGGGAGCTCGAGCTCCAGCGAGCGCTCGCCGACCTCGTGCGCCGACGCGAGAAAGCAGCTAGGAGCCCGGCCGGCTAGGAGCCGACTCCGGCGACGAGGCGCGCGGCCTGCGCCTTCTTGCGCGCGGCCTTGTTGGGATGGAGCGCGTTCTTGGTGGCCGCGCGGTCGAGGAGGCGGACGAGCTCGCGGTGCTCGGAGGCTGCACGCTCGGCGTCGCCGTCGGCGACGGCCGCCTCGAGTCGCTTCATGAGTGTCTTCGCGGTCGAGCGGTAGCGGAGGTTCTCGAGCCGCTCGCGCGCGGCAGTGCGGACGCGGCGCTTCTGCTGGTGGATGTTCGGCATGCCGAGGCCGGATGCTAGCAGCAGGGCGGCGGCCGCCTCCGGCGCCTCCCCTATGCTCGCGCGCGTGGAGGCAGAAGAGGCGGAGGAAGCGGCGCGCGGCGAACGGGGGCCGGGACGGCGCCTTGCCTGGTCGACCGCGATCTTCGCGACCGCGACAGGCGTCTCGCGCGTCCTCGGGCTCTTCCGTGAGATCGTCGTCCGCCGCGAGTTCGGTGTCGAGGGGCCGATCAACGCCTTCACCGTCGCCTTCCAGGTGCCGAACCTCGTCCGCGCTCTTGCGGCAGACATGGCCCTCTCGGCCGCCTTCGTGCCCGTCTTCAGCGAGCTCCTGGAGAAGGAGGAGCGGGCGCGCGCCTGGCGCGTCGCCTCGACGCTCTTCTGGCTCGTCCTCGTCGTTCTCGGCGCGGTCACGGGCATCTTCATGCTTGCCGCACCGTGGGTGATGGCCGCGTTCGGGCTCGGCGAGCACCAGGACATCGCGGTCGGCCTCTCGCGCGTCCTCTTCCCGGTGGTCCTGCTCATGGGGGTCTCGGGGATCGTCGTCGGGATCCTGAACAGCTACGAGCAGTTCTCGGTCCCGGCGCTGATGCCGGTGCTCTGGAACGTCGCCATCATCGTCGCGCTCGTGGTCGGCGTGCCCCTGGCCGAGAGCGAGGAGACGAAGCTCTACGTGTACGCGGGCGGCGTCCTGGCGGGCACCGTCATCCAGGTCGTCACGCCGGTGTGGTGGCTGCGCGGGAAGGACGGGCGCATCCGGGCCGTGCTGGATCTGCGCGACCCGGCCGTGAAGCGGGTCTTCGCGCTGATGCTGCCCGTCACGCTCGGGGTGGGGCTCATCAACTTCAACCTCGTGGTGAACACGTTCTTCGCGGCGCGCTACATCGATCCCGATCTCGCCCCCAGCGCAATCGACGCCGCCTTCCGCATCTACATGCTCCCGCAGGGGATGTTCTCCGTTGCGGTGGCGACGGTGCTCTTCCCACGTCTCTCGCGGCTCGCCGCGCGAGCCGACACGGAGGGCTTCCGAGAGACCGTCTCGCTCGGCCTCCGCCAGATCGGCTTCCTTCTCCTGCCCGCGAGCGCCGTCGCCGCCGTCCTCGCGGAGCCGATCGTGCGCCTGCTCTACGAACGCGGCGACTTCGAAGCCGACCACACCCCCGTCGTGGCCGCCGCCCTCGCTGCCTTCGCGCTCGGCCTCACGTTCAACGGGACGATGCTGATGCTGAACCGCGCCTTCTTCAGCCTCCAGTCGCCCTGGGTGCCGACGGCGATCGCGCTCGGAAACCTCGCCCTCAACGCGGTCCTGAACGCGGCCCTCTACCGGGTCGGGATCTGGGGGATCCCGCTCGCGACCTCTCTCGTCAACATCGTCGGGACGGCTGCACTCCTGCTCGCGATCCGGCGCCGGCTGGGGAGGATCGACGGCCGTGCGCTCGCTTCCTCCTACACGCGCATCGCCCTCGCGTCGGCCTCGGCCGGCGGGGCCTCGTTCGGGGTCTGGTACGCATTGGACCAGGTGCTCGGGCGGACGCTCGGCGCCCAGGTCGTCTGCGTGGGGCTCGGCATCGCGGCCGGGGCCGCCGCCTTCCTGCTCGCCTCCCGCCTGCTCGCGGTGCGGGAGCTGGCCATGCTCCTCTCGCTCCGGCGGCGATCCGCTACAACGGATTAAGAATGGCTCTCGACCGCATCCGCAACTTCTCCATCGTCGCGCACATCGACCACGGCAAGTCGACGCTCGCCGACAGGATCCTCGAGCTGACCGAGACGCTGACCGCGCGCGAGATGCGCGAGCAGGTGCTGGACACGATGGAGCTCGAGCGCGAGCGCGGCATCACGATCAAGGCCCAGGCCGTGCGCGTCGCCTGGAGGGGCTTCCAGCTCAATCTCATCGACACGCCGGGCCACGTGGACTTCACCTACGAGGTCTCGCGTGCGCTCCAGGCGTGCGAGGGCGCCCTGCTCGTCGTGGACGCGGCCCAGGGGATCGAGGCACAGACGCTCGCCAACGCCTACCTGGCGCTCGAGAACAACCTCGAGATTCTCCCGGTCGTGAACAAGATCGACCTCCCGCAGGCCGACCCCGAGGGGACTGCGACCGATGTGGCCGAGTTGGTCGGGGAGGATCCCGCGCGCGTGCTGCTGCTCTCGGCGAAGACCGGCGACGGCGTCCGCGAGGCGCTCGACGCCGTCGTCGAGCGCGTCCCGCCGCCGCAGGGCGACCCGGAGGCACCCGCCCGCGCGCTCGTCTTCGACTCGTCGTACGACCAGTACCGGGGTGTCATCGCGTTCGTGCGGGTGGTCGACGGCCGGTTCGAGCCGCAGG
>JBOHAJ010000138.1:0-3601 GCA_050697715.1 Gaiellaceae bacterium | reverse complement strand
TCCCAGTACTCGAGGGGATCGTTCGAGGAGACGTCGGCCTTGTTTCCGATCGAGACGAAGCTCGAGAAGCCGAGGCCGCGCGCCTCGGCCTGCTCGAGGAGCGCGAGGCCGAGCGCCCCGCTCTGGGAGGAGAAGCCAATGCCCCCGGGCGGAAACGCGCGCGGCGCGAAGGTCGCGTTCAGCTTCGACGCGGCTGCGGAGATGCCGAGGCAGTTGGGCCCGACGAGGCGCGCCCCGTGCGCGCGCACGACCGCCAGCAGGCGATCCTGCCGCTCGACCCCCTCCCGGCCGAGCTCGGCGAAGCCGGCCGAGATGACGCACAGAGCCCGCACGCCCCCGTGGAGCGCAGCCTCGGAGGCGTCGAGGACGAGCTCCCCGGGGAGGCAGACGACGGCCAGCTCGACCGGGCCCGGGATCTCCTCGACGGAGCGATACGCGGTCGCGCCTGCCACCGGCTCGCCGGAGCGGTTGACCGGATAGACCGGCCCGGGAAAGCCTCCCTCGACGAGGTTGCGAAGGAGCTGGCCGCCGATCGACCCGCGTCGCGCCGAGGCCCCGATGACGGCGACGCTCGCCGGTGCGAAGAAGGGTCGAAGCGAGGCGACGACCGCGATGTGATCGCGCCGCTCGACCTCAGCCAGATACGCCTCGCTCGCGGCTAGTCGGAGCTCCACCTCGACGGTCGACCCCTCGAGCCTGCGCACGACCTCGAAGCCCGCATCGGCGAAAACGCGCAGCATCGCGGCGTACCCCGCGAGAACCTCGGCGACGAAGCGTTCGATACCCACGCCGCCTCCGAGCGCGGCGAGCCGCTCGAGCATACGCATTCCGATCCCGCGGCCCTGGAGGTCGTCGGCGACCGCGAACGCAACCTCGGCCTTCGCCGGATCCCTGAGCCGGATGTAGACGGCGAAGGCGACGACTCGCTCATCGCCGTCATCCGCAAGCGTGCCGATCAGCGCGCCGCGCTCGACCCAGTCGGGGTCGAGGAACGGGTCGACGAGCTGTGGCGTAACCGACGGCACGCCGTGGAACCTGAGGTAGAGGCTCTCCGGCGAGAGCCGGGAGAAGAAGGCGAGCAGCGAGGCCCGATCTGCGGTGCGGGGAGGGCGGAGCCGCAGCGTGCTCCCGTCCCTGAGGACGACGTCGAACACGTCGGCGGCGACCGCCATCGCCACATCCTCTCCTGTCCGGCGGGCGGGGCATCGGTGGTCGTTTCGTTCAGTCTCCGGGAAATCCGCAAGCCGTTCAGGTCGCGCCCCGACGGCGCCGGAAACCCGCTTCGTAGCTTCCCGCAACGAGATTGGAGTCGGCCCCGATGCGGATGGTCGATCCGGTTGCGAGACTGGCAACCACACCTCGAGAGGAAGGAGCACGATGTCGAAGGCCACACCCGACGGCGCACGCTCCCGCTGGAGCGCCGGAAAGATCCTGCTCCTCGTGTTCGGCGGCATCCTCGCCCTGGTGGCCCTCGCTCTCCTCGCCGCCGGAGCGGTCGTCCTGTGGGCGAACGCCACCCAACGCGACGACAGCGGCTACTTCACCACGTCGACGGAGCGCTTCTCGACGAGCTCGTACGCACTCACGCACGAAGGCGTCGACATCTTCGACACGACGCTCGAGGGCGACCTCGGCTTCGATCCCGGCGACTTCGCCACCGTACGCGTCCGGGCGGAGAGTGCGTCCGGCGAGCCGATCTTCGTCGGCATCGGGCCGGCCGCCGACGTGGCGGCGTACCTGCGTGGGGTCGAGCATGACGCTGTCGAAGACGTCGATTACGACCCCTTCACGGTCGACTACCTTCGGCGGACGGGCGCCGCGCCCGGCGGCGCTCCGGGAGAGGAGCGTTTCTGGGTCGCCTCAGCAAGCAGGGGCGGAACGCAGGCGGTCACGTGGCCGCTCGAGGAGGGCACCTGGTCACTCGTCGTCATGAACGCGGACGCCTCGCGCGGCGTCGAGGCCGACCTCGAGCTCGGGGCGAAAGTCAACTTCCTCGGCTGGATCGCGCTCGGCCTGCTCCTCGGCGGCGGCGTCCTGCTGCTCGGAAGCGGCACGATGATCTACTTCGGCGCGCGCACGCCGCCCGACGGAACCCTGCCTGCGCCCGTCGCGACTCCGGACGCGCTTGCCGCAGCCCGAGCGGAGGGTGAGCAGACGTACCCCGTGGCCGTGGAGGGCGAGCTCGACCCGACCGTCAGCCGCTGGCTCTGGCTCGTCAAGTGGCTCCTCGCCATTCCCCACTACGTCGTCCTCCTCTTCCTCTGGATCGCGTTCATCGCCACGACGATCGTGGCCGGCTTCGCGATCCTGTTCACGGGCCGCTATCCACGGGGCATCTTCGACTTCAACGTCGGCGTCCTCCGCTGGACCTGGAGGGTCGACTTCTACGCGTACGGCGCCCTGGGCACCGATCGATATCCACCTTTCACCCTCGGCCCCGCCGACTATCCGGCCACCCTCGAGGTCGAGTACCCCGCGGAGCTCTCGCGAGGCCTCGTGCTCGTCAAGTGGTGGCTCCTCGCCATCCCGCACTACCTCGTGGTCGCAGTCTTTCTCGGAGGCTGGGTCTATCGCATCTGGACCTTCGGCCTGATCGGGCTGCTCGTCCTCTTCGCCGCCGTGGCCCTCCTCTTCACGGGCCGCTACCCGCGCGACATCTTCGAGCTCGTACTGGGCCTGAACCGCTGGGTCTTCCGCGTGATCGCCTACGCGGCGCTCATGCGCGACGAGTATCCGCCGTTCCGACTGGGTCGCTGAGAAGACGTCTGCGACCTTCGGGTAGGGGGTTTCCCGCAGGTCGAATCAGCGAGGACGCCGATGCGCAGCTCGGCGGCGCGGGCCGAGCATGGAGCCAGGAGGTGATTCAGTTGAAGATCCTGCTTGCATACGACGGCTTCGAGCACAGCCGTCACGCGCTCGAGGAGACCACGAAGCTGGCAGCCGACGGACACGGAGAGGTCACCGTGCTCAGTGTCGTCCCGCCGGACGCGCGCGGTTCGAAGTCGGGGGGCCACGTCATGTTGCGCCCGCACGCACATGAGGACGTCGCACGCGCACACGAGCACCTGCGCGAGCACGGAATCGAGTCCGAGATGAAAATCGACCACGGCGACCCGGCCGTGCAGATCATCGCCGAGGCGAAGACGGGCGGCTACGACCTGCTGGTCGTGGGGTCGCGCGGCCGCGGGCCTCTCGGACGGCTCCTGCTCGGAAGCGTGAGCTCGGAGCTCGTCGGGAGCACTCCATGCCCCGTCCTCGTCGCCGCTGCGGAACTGACCGAGCGCGTGGAACCGGCTTGAGGCGACAAGCATGCCTGACCGCCTGAACTGTGCGGGAAACCCGCAGCGCGCCGGCGGCGAAGCCGCAGCGAGATTCGGTGGCTGCCCTGATGCCCTCCCGCTCACGGGCCGCGAACGTGTGTCCCGAGCGAACGGGAGGAGAACACGATGAGCAAGCGGAGACTCTTCGAGCTTGGAGGGATCGCCGCGGGCGTGGTCATGGTCGCATTCGGCGTTGGCACGCTCGTGATCAGCATCACCGGCTTCAACGAGGTGCGGGACACGATCGCGCGCGAGAACATCGTGGGGACGCCGGACTCGAC
>JBOHAJ010000137.1:0-4271 GCA_050697715.1 Gaiellaceae bacterium | reverse complement strand
CGCGCGTCGTTCGTCTGCACGTGCGTGTGCGTCCCGACGACGGCCGTGACCCGCCCGTCGAGCATGCGCGCGAGCGCGACCTTCTCGCTGGTTGCCTCGGCGTGGAAGTCGACGAGAACGACGGGCGTCGAGCGTCGGGCCTCGTCCACGAGCGACTCCGCCAGGAGGAACGGATGTTGCGGGGGGTTGAGGAAGAGGGCGCCCTGGAGGTTGACGACGGCCACCGGCGGGCCGCCGTCCGCGGGAACGACGGCGAGGCCGCGCCCCGGGCCCGTCAGGTTCGCGGGCCGCAGGATGCGCTCGCTCGTCTCCAGCAGCGGGATGAGATCGCGGTGGCGCCAGACGTGGTTCCCGGTCGTGATCACGTCCGCGCCGGCCGCGAGGAGCTTCTCGGCGAGCTTCGCCGTCAGGCCAATGCCGTCGGCCGCGTTCTCGCCGTTCACCACGCAGAAGTCGGCCGCGAGCTCGTGCCGGAGCTCCGCGAGGCGCGACTCGATTGCACGCCGCCCCGGAGCTCCGAAGACGTCGCCGATGAAGAGGATCCTCAACCTTTTCCCGCCTGCGGCGGCAAAAGCTTGACCAAAAGAGTCACCAGGTCACCTACCGTCGTCGCTTTCATCCTAGGGATTCGCTTACGCGAATCCCTAGGGGCTCGCGATCGAGGTGGCCGGGTGCACCTCGAGGTGGACATGCTGGCCGGAATCCTGCGTGTAGCGGGCGAGCCCGGCCCGCTCCACGGGGGAGAGGTCGATGACGCGGCCGATCTTCGTGCGCCCGGCCGAGACGGTCGAGCCGACGGTGAGCGCGGGATCGGCCCGGAGATTCGTGAGCGAGACGACCACGCCCGGGTTCCCCGACGGCTGGACGTCGATGCGCACGCCGTACGCCTGCCCGTTGATGACGTAGTCGGAGACGGCGATCACGCTCCCGTCCACGGGCGCGTAGACGTCGGTGTCCACCGGCGCGCCCACGTCGAGTCCGCCGGTGCGCGGCCCCACGCCGCCGTCGAGAAGGTAATAGCGCAGCCCCGAGCCGCTCTGGCCGAAGAGCTTGCGGAGAAGCCGCTCGACGACGCCCGCGTTCGCCTGCGTCCCCACGGGCTTGAGCTCGAGCGCCTCGGACCCGGTGGAGTGGTAGCCGATCGCGGTGACCCTGCTCTGGTTGATCGGTAGCTGGATGTGGAGCGTGTCTTGCATGGCCACGACCTGGGGGCTCGGAGGCCCGGCCGGGAGCAACCGGTCGGCCGGCGCCGGCCCGGTGAACGTCACAGCGGTGCTCCCACCCGTTCCGAAAGCCGTCAGGATCAGCGTGATCAGGGACACGCCGGCGACGACCACGAGCGCCGCGATGCGGCGAGCGCGGCGAGCCTTCGCCCGAGCCTCGTCGCGGCGTCGCGAACGCGCCCGGGCGGCCAGCCCGGGTGCCGGGGAGGTTGCCATCCGCGGCACGGTAACGAATTTCGACCGCGTGCGGCTCGGCGTCGGCGGCTCCTCAGGGGCGGGCTGGAGTGCGAGCGCGCCGTCCGTCTCGGGCCACCACTCGCCCTCGGGGGCCCAGAGGTCGATCACTTTCTCCTGTTTTGCAGGGCTTTCTCGCTCTCGGTCGTAGGGACTGGGCCGAGAAGCCATTGGTAGCCTTGCGGACGTGGTCGCCTTCCGGATTCACCATGCCAGGGGCTCCGGACGGTGAGGGACGGGGTTCTGCTCTCGGCGCGAGGGGTCGCGCGCCGCTACGGCAAGCACGTCGCGCTCGCTCCGACGAGCCTCGACGTCCGCGCCGGGCAGGCGCTGGCGCTCGTCGGTCCGAACGGCGCGGGCAAGTCCACCCTCCTTTCCATCCTCGCGGGCGCCCTCGCGCCCGACAGGGGCGAGGTCGTCTCGCGGGAGCCGCCTCCGCTGGTCGGCTGGGTGCCCCAGCAGCCTGCGCAGTACGCGCGCCTGACGCCGCGCGAGAACCTCGAGCTCTTCGCTCGCCTCGAGCGCGTGCCGGAGCCGATCGCCCGGGCCCGGCGCCTGCTCGAGCTGCTCGAGCTCCCCGACGACGACAGGGTCTCCGCGGAGCTCTCCGACGGGAACCAGCAGCGCCTCAACCTCGCCGTCGCGCTCCTCGCGCAGCCGGACGTCCTCCTCCTCGACGAGGCGACGTCCTCGCTCGACCCTCGTCAGCGGCGCCGGTTCTGGGAGGTCGCGCGGGCCGTGCGCGACCGAGGCGGCGCGGTCGTCTTCGTGACCCAGAACCTTGAGGAGCTCGAGCGCTTCGCGGACCGCGTCGCGGTGCTCCTCGAGGGGCAGGTCGTCTTCACGGGCGCCCTCGCGGAGTACGAGGCCGATCCGGAGGCGGACGTCTTCGCGTGAGGAGCATCGCCCTGCTCCTCCGCAAGGACCTCCGCGTGCTGGGGCGCTCGCCCGCGCTCGTCGCCGCGCTGGTTCTCTACCCGCTGCTCTTCGCCGTGCTCGTGGGCCTGCTCGTCCGCTTCGCCTCCGACCGCCCTCGCGTCGCCTTCGTCGACCTGGACGACCTCCCCGAGCAGCTCGAGCTGGCGGGACAGGAGTTCGACGTCGACCGCGTGATCGAGCAGGTGAACGACAAGGCCGAGCTCGTGGCAATGGAGGAGGACGAGGCCGAGCGCGCGCTCGAGACCGGGGAGGTCGTCGCCGAGATCGTCGTGCCCCGCGGGTTCGCCGCCAAGCTGCGCGGCATGGTCGAAAGCCCGACGCTCGTCCTGCGCACCGGCCGCGGCGGCCTCGCCGGCCGGGCGGAGCTCTCCACCCAGGCGCTCGTCTACCGCCTCAACCTGCTCCTCCAGGGGGCCTATATCTCCGCCAACCTCGCGTACGTGGAGCTGCTCGTGGAGGGGGGTGAGTCGGAGTTCCTGGGGAACGAGTTCGACGTCGTCGGTCTCGAGCGGGCGGCCGAGATCCTCGACGAGCTGGAGGCGAGGACGAGCGACCCCGAGGCGCTCGACCGCGTGCAAGAGCTCGCGACCTTCGTGGACGAGGCGCTCCTGGCGCTCGGCCAGTCGGACGAGACGCTGCGGGCGACCGCGAACCCGATCGAGCTCGAGACCGACCATGAGGCCGGCCGCACCTGGCTCCTCTCGGCGCAGCTCCAGTCGTACGCACTCGCGCTCACCCTCGCGTTCGTCTGCGTACTCCTCGCCGCCGGCGCGGTCGCGGCCGAGCGGGACGAGAACGTGGTCCAGCGGCTCGCGCGCGGGCTCGTGCGCCTGGCCCACCTCGTGGTGGCCAAGGTCGCACTCTCCGCCGTCGTGGCCGTCGCGATCGGCCTCGCGCTCGCCCTCATCTTCGGCGTCGCGGCGGAGGTGGTGGGTGTCGCGGGCGGAGAGCCGTGGGAGCGGCTGCCCCTCCTCGCCGTCGGGCTCGCGCTGGCGGGAGTCGCTTTCGGCGCCTTCGGCGTCCTCCTCGGGGTGCTCGCCCGGGAATCCCGGACGGCGGTGCTGGTCGCATTCCTCGTCGCGCTTCCGGTCGTCCTCATCGGGATCGTCCCGGAGGGGTCGGTCGAGGCGGCAGGCTGGGTCTCGACGATCCTGCCCTTCGCCCACGCGCAGCGCTTCTTCGAGTCGGCGCTCTTCGAGCTCGACCCGTGGAGCTCGCTCGCACTCGAGGGCGCCTGGCTCCTCGGCATCGCCGCGGCGCTCGCGGCGGGCGCCAGGCTGGGCGTGCGAAGATTGCTGGCGTGAATGCTGGCGCGTTCCCCATCACCCGGCTGCGCCGCTTCCGGCGCACCGCCGCCCTCCGCTTGCTCGCCCGCGAGACCCGCCTCTCGCTCGACGACTTCGTCTACCCGCTCTTCGCCTGTCCGGGGGAAGGGGTGGAGCGGCCGCTCGAGGGGCTGGCCGGGATCGGGCAGCGCTCGGTGGACCTCCTCTGCGAGCACGCGGAGGACGCTCACCGCGCCGGCGTGCGGGCGGTGCTCCTCTTCGGAATCCCGGAGGAGAAGGACCCGGTCGCCTCGGGCGCGTACGACGAGGACGGGATCGTCCAGCGTGCCCTGCGGGCGCTCCGCGAGCGCGTTCCCGGCCTCGTCCTCCTCACCGACGTCTGCCTCTGCGAGTACTCGTCGCACGGCCACTGCGGGGTCGTGGAGGGCGAGGAGGTGGCAAACGACGCGACGCTCGAGCTGCTCGCGCGCACGGCGGTCAGCCATGCCGAGGCCGGTGCCGACGCCGTCGCGCCGAGCGACATGATGGACGGCCGCGTGGCCGCGATCCGGGCGGCCCTGGACGGGGAGGGCTTGGAGCGGACGCCGAT